>CALLYX010000096.1 GCA_937858775.1 uncultured bacterium
CGCGGAGACCGTCGGGGCCATCTCGCGCGGCGCCGTCGCGGCATACAGGGACGGGCGGTACGTGCCGGCGAACACCGTCTTCGCCGCGGCGGGCAGGGTGGGGCATGCCGGGCTGCTGGAAATCGCCCGGCGCCTTTCGCCCGAGCGCGCCGCCCCCCGCCGGCCCGCCCGCTTCCGCCCGGCCGTCGAAGCGCAGAACGGACCGGCGTTCCTGCTCCGCAACAAGCCCACGGAACAGACGCACCTGTGCGTCGGCGTGCGGGCCTATAGCCGCCTGCATCCCGACCGGTACGCGCTTCACCTGCTCAGCATCGCCCTGGGCGAGACCATGAGCTCCCGCCTGTTCCAGAGCGTGCGCGAGAGGCACGGCCTCGCATATGCCATAAGCACCTCCGTGTCCCGCTACGCCGATACGGGCGCCTTCACCGTGCAGGCCGGGGTCGAGAACGGCAAGTTCATCAAGGCCCTCTCCCTGATCCTGAAGGAACTCGCGTCGGTCCGCGACAAGGGGCTTCGCCGCGCCGAGCTCGAACGGGCGAAGGTGTATTGGAGCGGCCAGTTCTGCATGGCGCGCGAGAAAACCACCCAGACGATGCTGGGGATCGGGGAGAGCCTCCTCTGCGCCGGGGAGGTCTTGACAAGGGAGGAGATACAGTCTAGCATCTCCCGGGTCACCCTCGAGGACGTGCGACGGGTGGCCGTCGACATCTTCAGGGACGGCCGGCTCAACATGGCGGCAATCGGCCCGCACCGCGACGAAAGCGCGGTGCACGAGGCATTGCATCTTTGACGGCCCAGGGGCGCAGCTCATTGAACCAGCGGAAGATACAGATCGCGCCTTCGATCCTCGCCGCCGATTTCGGGAGACTGGGCGAGGAGGCCGTGGCCGCGGAGGCCGCCGGGGCGGACATGCTCCACCTCGACGTGATGGACGGCCATTTCGTGCCCAACATCACCGTCGGCCCCGGCGTGGTCGCCGCGATCCGGAAACGGGTCAGGATCCCGCTGGACGTGCATCTCATGATCAGCGGGCCGGACCGCTTCATAGGCCCCTTCGTCGACGCCGGCGCGGACATCCTCACGGTGCACGCCGAGACCGTCCCGCATCTCAGCGCCACCCTGCGGGCCATCCGCGCGCGTCGTATCCGCGCGGGGGTGTCGCTGAACCCGGCCACACCGCTCAAGAAGATCGCGGCGGTGCTCGATGAGACCGACCTGGCGCTTCTCATGACCGTGAACCCGGGGTTCGGCGGACAGCAGTTCATCCGCGCGGTGCTGCCCAAGATCGGCGAACTGCGCGCCATCGTCGAGATGCGCGGCCTGCCCCTCGATATCGAGGTGGACGGCGGCATCAACCCGCAGACGGCCCGGGACGCTATCGCGGCCGGGGCGAACGTGATCGTCGCCGGCACGGCTGTCTTCGGCGCCGCCGATCTGGCCTCGGCCATAGAATCCCTGCGCGGATCCCCGTGAACCCGGCGTCGCCCCCCGGCCGCACCTCCGAAACAAGGCATGGGACGCCCGCAGGCGCGGACGCAATGGAACCTCAACCCGGCCACATACGGAACTTCTCGATCATCGCCCACATCGACCACGGCAAGTCCACGCTCGCGGACCGGCTGCTGCAGCTGACGCACACGATCGACGAGCGGAAGTTCCGGGACCAGTACCTCGACGCCATGGATCTGGAGCGGGAACGCGGCATCACGATCAAGGCGCACATGGTCCGGATGGGGTACACCGCCCGCGACGGCCGGCGGTACGTCTTCAACCTCATCGACACTCCCGGGCACGTGGATTTCAGCTACGAGGTGTCGCGCAGCCTCTCGGCGTGCGAGGGGGCGCTCCTCGTCGTGGACGCCGCGCAGGGGGTCGAGGCGCAGACGGTGGCGAACTGCCACCTGTGCGCGCAGAACAACCTGGAGATCATCCCGGTCATCAACAAGATCGACCTGACGAACGCCGACGTCCGCGAAACCAAGCGCCAGATCGAGGACGTCCTGGCGCTCCCCGCGGATGACGCCGTCTGCGTCAGCGCCAAGACCGGGACCGGGGTGGGGGAGCTCCTCGAGGCGATCGTCGCCCGCGTCCCCCCGCCGAAGCCCCCCCCGGGCAGGGAACTCAAGGCGCTGATCTTCGACTCGATCTTCGACACCTTCCGCGGGGCGATCATCCATGTCCGCGTCGTCAGCGGACGGGTGGCGCCCGGGATGAAGATCCGGCTGATGAACACGGGGAAGGATTTCGAGGTCCAGGAGGTCGGATGCTTCATCCCCGGCGCCGTCGCGAGCGGCCAACTTCTCCCCGGCGAGGTCGGCTACGTCATCGCCAATATCAAGGACTCCGCGGACGTCCGCGTCGGCGACACGCTCACCGACGCCCGCCGCCCGGCCCGCGAACCGCTCCCGGGGTTCAAACGGCTGCGCCCAATGGTGTTCAGCGGCTTCTATCCGGTGACGACGGCCGAATACGGGGGCCTGAAGGCGGCGCTCAACCGCCTGCGCCTGAACGACTCGTCGTTCACCTACGAGCCCGAGAACTCGGCCGCCCTCGGATTCGGCTTCCGCTGCGGCTTCCTGGGGCTCCTGCACATGGAGATTATCCAGGAGCGCCTGGAACGGGAGTACCAGGTGGGGATAGTCGCAACGGTCCCGAGCGTGATCTACCGTATAAAGAAGACGGATGGAAAGGTGGTCGAGATCGACAACCCGGTGCGGATGCCGCCGACAGGGGAGATCGACGAGATCGCGGAGCCGATCATACGGGCGCATATCATCGTCCCGAACGAGATGATCAGCGCGATGATGAAGCTCTGCCATGAGCGCCGCGGCGAGTGCATCGGGACCGAGTCGATCGACACGCACCGGGTGATCCTGACCTTTGAGCTCCCGTTCAACGAGGTCGTGATGGACTTCTACGACCGCCTGAAGACGGTGACGAGCGGCTACGGCTCGATGGACTACGAGCATGTCGGCTTCAGGGCCTCCGACATCGTCAGGCTCGACATCCTCCTCAACCGGGAGCCTGTCGACGCCTTTTCGTTTCTTGTCCACAGGGAGAAGGCGGAACAGCGGGGCCGCGCCATCGCCGAGAGGCTCAAGGCGGTCATCCCGCAGCAGCTTTTCAGGATCGCCATACAGGCCGCGATCGGCGGCCGCATCATCGCGAGCGAGGTCGTGCGCCCCCTCAGGAAGGACGTCACGGCGAAATGCTACGGCGGCGATATCACCCGGAAGCGCAAGCTCTGGGAGAAGCAGAAAGAGGGGAAGAAGAAGATGAAGCAGATCGGGAAGATCGACATCCCCCAGAAGGCTTTCATCGAGGTGCTGAAGATGGATTGAGGGCGCGATCGGGGCTGGGCGGGATCGGGTCCGGGGGAGGGGAGGACGGCGATGGGATTCTTCGGCGACAGACGGATTTTGAAAGAGGCGAGGCGCGCCCGCAAGACCGTGCGCGCGATCATGAGGGGAAAAAGAGGCGCGCTCGACGAAAAGGCCGCGGCGCAGCTCGAGCGCGACCTTGCGGAGGTCGACGGGGCCGTCGCGGCCCGCGACGCCGCGCGGGCCGGCCGCGCCACATCCATGCTCCAGGCGAGCTTCGACCGGCACCTCGCCTTCGCGAAGAAGTCGATCGTCCGCGAATACGCCGAGGCTTTCGCCTTCGCCATCCTGCTCGCCCTCTTCATCCGCACCTTCTTCATCCAGCTCTTCAAGATACCGACCGGCTCCATGGAGCCGACCCTCCACGGCGCCCAGAACCACCGCGGCTTCGGCGACCATATCGTTGTGAACAAGTTCATCTACGGCCCCCAGACCCTCGACTGGATCGGCATCCCGCGGACCAATATCGGCGTGGACATCCCGACGTTCAGGTTCTCGCGCCTGGCCCTGAGGGCCCCCCGGCGCGGCGACATAATCGTATTCCGCTTCCCATTCGACGCCCTGTGCAACAACTGCCAGAGGGATTTCAACCTCGCGGGGCGCGCGGACCGCGCCTGCCCTTACTGCGGTTCCCTAAACGTGGAGCGCCAGAACAAGGATTTCGTGAAACGCTGCATCGGCCTCCCCGGAGAGACGATCGAGATACGCGACGGGCATATCTACGCGGACGGCCGGCGGGTCGCTTCCCCGAGGGAGGTCGCCGACATCTACTACCGGAATATCTCCCCAAGCCAGGGCCCGTACGGGCACGTGGGGCAGCGGATAACCGTGCCGAAGGACTCCTATTTCGTCCTCGGCGACAACAGCGCCAACAGCAAGGACAGCCGCTTCTGGGGTTTCGTGCCGTTCCAAAACGTGAGGGGCCTCTCGTTCTTCATCTATCTCCCGCCGTCCAGGATCGGTGTGGTGAGGTAGGGGGGCTTGCGAACCGAGAGCCCATCGGGTAGGGCCGGCCGGCGGGCGATAATGGGGAGGGGAGATAAATGGATCCCATCCTGGAAAAATGGCTCGAGTTGCACAAACGATATCTGTACACTGAACTACCCGGTCTGGATTACACGGTGCGGAGCCTCGCGAAACATCTCGGCGTAAGCAAGATGACCATCCATCGATGGATCAGGGGCCAAGGCGGGCCGAAACCTGACAAGGTCGCCCTGATCAAGAAACTCTACAACCTGTAGTCATACCGGCGCTGCGGCTTGTGCAATCCAAGGCGCCTTTCGCGATCAATCCGGGTCTGCCGCCCCGTAGTCAAATACAAGCCCCCCTGAAAATGTTACTCTTGGTTCCATAATATACCTTATGTATAGTAGAAAGCGGGGGGATTCATAGGCAACATATTGCGCCCCAAGCTGTTATATAAGGCCTTGGACAAGATGTGGATAAGTGGACGGCGAGATTCGGCAAGACGCGATCCGGCGGTCAATCGCCCCGGAGCGCGATATCTCCGCAATCCGCGCGAGTTCAGCTGGGGATTCATTGAAGAAGATACTTCGCCGTGCGGCGGATACGCCTCCGGAATAGAGGTATCGGGTAGGGCATGCCAGGCGCGGACGCCGCAGGCGGCCCGAGGGCGTTTTAGCGCGGAGGAGAGGATCATGTGAAAAGATGTGTGCGCCCTATTTTTGGCGGAGACGCTTGCGCCGCGCCCCCTGGGAGTGATATAGTATGCGCAGTAGGGCCGGGCCTCCCACCACAACAAGGAGTCGGGCAGATGCAGACATGGTACTCGGTGGATTTCAATGTCTTCACGGTCATCTTTCTCCTGCTGATCTTCTGGTGCCTGGAGATCAAACTGAAGCGCATACAGAAGAAGATCGACGAGGTCTGTTCCAAGCTCAACAGGAAGTAACTCCCCCCGCGGCCGGTTGCCGTCCAGGCTCAGAGCGGCGAGACCGCCACCTTGAAGGAAAGGGATTTCGTAGCGCCTGGGGGGAGGGAAAACCGGAAGTGCGGCATCAGGGAAGTGCCCTGGTAGTTCAGGGAGAAGCCCTTCTCCGACTGGGAGACGGTCTCGACGGGAAAATACCATAATCCACCCTTCCCGTCCCAAGACACCCTCACCGAGAACCGGTCGGCCATGTTGAGGAGTTCGAAGAACTCCGCCGATTCCGCCTCCCCCCTGCCCCCCGCCTTCACCGGGGCCGCCTTCGGCCCCCCGCAGGAGATGAGACGGTCCGGGCTTTTCCCGGAGAGCAGCGTGAGGTTGAACTCGATCCCCATCCATAGATCGAGCGCCTCAGCGCCGGGGTTCAAGACGCGGTACTCCACGGTGAGAAGGCCGCCGCCGTCCAGGGCGTATCTCTTGTCGATCTCCAGTTCCCGCCGGCCGGCCGGGCAATGGTACGCCCCGCGCCTCTTCATCGAGACCGCCGCCCTCCCCTCCCCCGACTCGACCGACGTGATCGCGTACGGCCTGTCCACGAAACCGCCCTGCTCCGGATAGTCGCAGCGGGCAAATCCGGCCAATGTCGCGCCGGGGCCGAGAAAATGGTCGAGGAATGAGCGCCGCAGGTACCAGTCGTAGTGCAACGCCCCGCGGAGTCGGGGCGACGCGCTCTTCGCCATGTCGTGGATGGAGGGCGGCGCGTCGGCCGCATCCCCTCCCCTCGCCGCCTTCGCGAGCATCGTTGCGTGGTACGCCTCGGGCCTCCGGCTCATGGTGTTGGAGAGGTTGAAGCACTTCTCCTTGT
>CALLYX010000097.1 GCA_937858775.1 uncultured bacterium
CCATGGAGGAGAGCGAACTCGAGCGCGGGAGGTGGCCGAACAAGGTCTGCGACTATCTCGCCGCGGGAAGGCCGATCGCGGCGACGGACGTCGGCGACGTGGGGGCGGCGGTGCGCGAGAAGGAGTGCGGGATCGTCTCGATGCCGGACGCGGAGGATTACTGCCGCGCCGTCATGGCCGCCCTCTCCGACCGTGCCCTCCTCGACCGCCTCGGCGCCAACGCGCGGCGCCTCGCCGAAGGGGAGATGTCGTGGGGCTCGATCGCGTCCCGATTCCTCGATTTCGTCCTCGAACTGCGGCGGGCGGGGGCCTGATCCCCCCGCCCCCGAACCCGGGGGATCACCTCCTCCTCATCAGGTAAAGCGTCCTCTCCGTGCCCGGGATGCGCGCCTTTCTTTCCGTCGTGAAACGCTCGCCGAGGGCGGCCTCGAAAGGCCCCTCCGCGTAATCGGGAAATATGTCCTCCCGCGTGGAGAGAAGCCTCCGGGCGTTGGAGTCGCTCTTCGGGATGAATTCGACGACCAGCCACTTCCCGATGCCGGCGAGAAAACGAGCGATCTCGGGGAGCGGTGTGTTGTTGGCGATGGCGAGATGGTGAACCAGGGCGAGTGCCATGACGGCGTCCGCGGGCCCACGCGCGGCGAGCGACATCCTCTCCTCCCCCGCCCACCCCATGGAGGGGCTCGGGTTCGTGAGGTCGACGAGGAGCGGATGGATCCTAGTCTCCTTCCCCCTCCTGCACTGCCGGTAGTTCGTCTCCACCGCCGCCGGGTCGCCGTCCATCGCCACGGTCTCCATCCCCTTCCCGCCCGCGACCCTGCTGAAGAGGCCCGTGTTCGCCCCCAGATCCCACACCGTGCGTGGACGGGCGATCTCCAGGAATTCCGACACCAGCGCCTTCTTCCTCTCAAGCGCCCCGGCCGGGTAATTCGTGGCGCCGTAATACCCCCCCCACTCCGTACCGCGGGGCTCCCAGCGCAGCCGCTCCACGGCGGCGCGCAGGTTGTCGATGAGGGCCAGTAAGCCGAAACGCGGGAGGGCGCGCCCCCCCGCCTTTCCCGGACGCCCCGCGCACGCCGCCTGGACCCTTGCATGCAGATGGATATGTGCCAGCAGGGAGAAGCGGAACCTGCTGCCCAGCGGAAGCAGCGCCGACGCGAGATCGAGGGGAACCCCGTCCACGTACACGCGCAGGAGCTGCCCGAGCCGGACGTCCGAGCGGCTCATCAGGGCGAGCGGGGCGAGGAAATGCTGGCAGAACTGCCTGTATGCGACCCACGGCGCGCCCTCCTCGCGGCAGGCGAAGGAGAGCGTGTCGATGAGGAGCGGCTTTCCCGCGACGAATTGGATGTTGTAGGCGCTGGCGTCCTTGAGGGTCATCCCGTGCCCGAGGGCGGTCCGCTGGATCTCGAGGGTGGCGAGCGCCGCGTCTTTCAACTGGCCGAAGCACCATTCGTACGGGTAGGAGACGAAGGGGACGATCTCGGGCATGAGGAGCTTCGATCCGGCCGGCGCATCGCCGCAGGCCGGGGAAACCTCCCGGTGGGGGATGAGAAGCCCGGCCCCCGCGAGGGCGTCGTACAGGCCGGACCGCATCAGGCGGTCGTAGTGCGGAATGTAGGCCGGGTTCACCCGGCGGTAGAGCGCCCCGTCCAGGGTGAAAAGGAAACCGCTCGGATCGCGGAACGAGCCGCCGATCCTCTCAGGCGTCCCGGCCGGCGTCATGGTCATCCGTGCGGCGGAAGAGGCGGAGGATCCTCCTCCAGAAGATCTTGACGGCGAAGCCCGATCCAACGACGGCCGCGATGATTATCTGGGCGACGTAGCTCCCGGTGCCTGGATCGAGATAGGCGCAGGCGGACGACGGGAAAAGGGCGACCGCGGCGATCGCGGCTGCGGCGGCGAGGGCGCGAGTCATGCGATTTACCTCCACTCCCGGGGGACGCATCGGCAACCGACATTGTACGACACCGATCCCCGTCGCGCAAGGGCGCTTCGTCGTGTTGCGGCCGTCGGGGGGGTGTGCTAGAATGCCGATGCCATCATGAAACCGTCCCCGCCGAACGGAGATCGCGAGTTCATCAGCGTGGTCATACCCACGCGCAACCGCTGCGGGACATTGGAAGAGTGCATCGCGGCGCTTTCCCTCCAGACCTACCCCCGCGACCGGTTCGAGGTCGTGGTCGTCGACGACGGCTCGACGGACGGCACGAGGCGGCTCCTCGAGGCCGTGGCGGCCCGGTTTCCCTTCCTGCGCCATATCGCCATTGAACACGGGGGCCCGGCCAGGGCGAGGAACGCCGGGGTGCGCGAGGCGCGCGGCCCGCTGATCCTCTTCACCGGAGACGACTGCGTCGCCTCCCCGTCGCTTCTCGAGGAGCACGCTCGGGCCCACCGCCTGGAGCGGAACGTGGCCGTGCTCGGCGCCATCGCCTGGCACCCCGACCTCGACGTCACCCCTTTCATGGAATACGTCGGGCGGACCCATCAGTTCAGCTTTCCGATCATCGAACAGGAGCGGCTCAGCGTCTCCTTCGGTTTTTTTTACACCTCGAACATCTCCGTCGCCAAGGATCTCCTTCTCAAGGCGGGGCTTTTCGACGAGGAGTTCACTGACGCCGTGTACGAGGACGCCGAACTCGGCTACCGGCTTTGGCGTGGGGGGGTGAGGATAGTCTACCGGAGGAGGGCTCTCACCCGACATCGCCATGCAGTCACCTTGAACGACTACATCAAGCGGCAGGTCCGCCTCGGAAAGGCGGGAGCCCTCTTCTTCCGGAAGCACCCGGAGCTCGCCCAGACGCTGAAACTGGAGGAGGCCGCCTCGCCGGAGGTCCGCGAGAGTTTTTACGACTCCGCCCTGCGATACTACTACGCGGTCGGCATCCAGGAAGGGATCGAGTCCGCCGGGGTGCGCGCCGCCGACCCGTCCGCCTTCCTGGTCCCGTTCGACGATATCCTGAAGAAGTGGAGCGCGACGGTGAGCGACAGGCTCCTGCGCGCCCTCAAACACGAGCGGGGGAAGTGCGCTGCGCTCTGGGAGAGGCTCGGCCGGGAAGAGCGGCTTCGGAAAGAGCTGGAGGAGACGATCCCCCGGCTGGAGGAGAGGAACGCGCTTCAGGAGGGCGAGCTCCGGCACTACCGCGATTTCGCCGACAGGGTGAAGGCCACCGTCCCCTACCGCGTCTACAAATCGATCCGCGCGCTCCTCGGCAGGGATTGAACGCCCCCGCCCCTCCTACCCGCCGCGCCGCCCGGCCTTTTCGACCTGAAGACGGTAGAACTGGAGACCGAGGGCGCGGGTGTCGGCGCCCGCATACAGCTCGGCGGGAGAGACGGCGTCCGGGAGTTCCATGGTGAGTTCCAGGGTCCCGTCCCGCACACACGCCGGCGGAACGGCGATCCCGTACTCCCCCTCCCGCCTTATGACCCCTTCCCCGACGGGAACGCCTGCCGCCGTCACGAAGACCCTCTGGGCGCCGGCCGCTCCCTTCTTCGCCATCGGTTTAATGTGCGCGCGCAGGACCACGCCGCCGTCCCGCGGCACCTCCAGCGAGAGGGAGGCCCGTTTCCCGTCCGTCCAAGTGAAGCCGTCCTCGGGATAACTCCAGCCCTCGATCAGGTACGGGCCGGAGTTTCCCCCCCGACCGAAACGGATCCGGGAGCCTGGGGCGAGCCGCTCCCGGGGGCTCAGGGAGAAGGAGCGCACGAAGAGGCCCAGCATGCGCCTGTCGGCGCTCCGGGTATGGTTCATCGGCACCACCGCGTCCGGCATCTCGAGGGCCAACTCCAGCACCGGTCCCTGGAGCTCGGCGCGCGGGATCACGGCGCGGTAGACGCCGTAACCGGCCACGTCCCACTCCACGATGCCGCGGCCGTTGGCGACCAGTCTGGCCCGCTGCCCCTTCCCCGCCCCCGGGATCTCGATAGGGCTCATGGCGAACGCCGCCAACGCGCCGGTTTTCGACGGGCGTACGGGGATTGCGAGGAAAGCCCGCTTCCCGTTCGTCCATCTCCCCCCCTTCTCGGGCCCCGACCACCCCTTGTAGAGATACGGTCCCGCCCCGCCCGATGCGCCGAATGAGATGACGGAGCCGTACCGGTAGACGGGCGGGGCAGCGGCTACGGCGCGTCCGGAGATGAAATAGCGTCCAGTGGGCCGCCAGGAGTCCCCCAGCCAGCTGAACCCCGAGCAGAGGTACTCCCGCATCGGGGGGAAGTACGGGTTGTTCATCCGCAGGTCGCCCCGGGAGTACTCGAGGAAGCGCCGCTCGCGGGTCTCCCCCTCCCCGAATCCCCCGAGCGGCCTTCCCGGGAACGCCGCGTCGATGCCGATCCCCGCGGCGACAGTCGCCGGGATGTCCGCGAGGCAGACGGGGCTGTCGGAGATCCGCAGCGCCCCGCGCGCGCCGAAGCCCTTCGCCAGGATCAGCGGGATCGCCGTCCCCCTATTCCCCGACACGGGCCACGCCGGGCCGCCCCCGGCCGGGATGCCGCTTCCCTCCGGTATCTCGAACGACATCGCCCCGTGGTCCGCGATCACGAGCAGGAGCGTTTTGTCGTACACGCCGAGGCGCTTGAGCGTCCCTATGAACTCCCCCACGAGCTTCAGTTCCGCCCGCGCCTGCCGCTTCACGTTCGCGCGGTTGTACGGCATGTCGGTCCGCCTGAGCTGCTCGTCGAGCGTCAGCGGGGGGTGCACCCCGGCCCAGTGGAAATAGCGGAAGACCGGCTCCCTCCGTCGGGCGGTTGCGGAGCTCGCCATCCGGCGGACGAACGCCGTATCGGCGCCCGCGACCTCTTCCGCCTGCCGGGTGAAGCGCGCCCAACGGAGGCCGGCGGTGCGGTGCAGTTTCTTCTTGAGGTGATTGGGCAGGTAGCGGAACGCCGTAATCTCCAGGAAGAGACCCAGGTCGCCCCCCTTCGGCCCGACGGCGCGGGAGAGCATCCGGACGTTCGAGGCGAGCGTATCGTCCACGTACATCGCGGGCATGTAGTACCGGTCCGCGTACTCGACGTCGAAGCCGTGCGCGCGGAGCACCTTGGGGATCGACTGCCCCGTAAACGCCTCACGGAGAAACGCCTGGAACGGTTCGCGGTTCTCGTAGTACCGCCCCGTCATGATCAGCGGAATCGCCGCCGCCGTGCTCGGGAAACCGCCCACGGCGTTGCGGAAATATGTGAACCCGTCGAGCGCCGCCGCGCACGACGGGTCTTCCAGGAGCAGCTCCTGGAAGATATCGCCCTGGAACTCGTCCAGCACGAGGACGATCACGTTCCTCTCCGCCGAGAAATCAAAACGATGGCGCATGTCCAGAACGCACCGCTTGAAGCTCGGCTCCTCGGGGGCCTGCCGCATGTCGATGCCTAGGGTGATCGCCTGTATCAGCACGAGGGCGAGGCTCGCACCCGCCGCCGTGCGGTACACCTCACGGCGGAACCGAAGCGCCGCCGCGACGACCGCCGCCCAGAGCGCGAGGTCCGCCCACTCGTAGACGCGCATCGCCGCCCAGTCGATGTCGCGCCCGTCGAGCGCCCCGTATTTGCGGACGAGGACGTTTCCCTGGAACCAGAGGCACGCCGCGATGGCGAGCACGACGGCGACCGTAGCCCGGTGAAAGCGCCGCCCGCAGGCGAGCAGCAGCGCGGCGAGAGCCGCGGCGCATGCCAGCGTGATGCCGAGAAGGTACGGCGTGATCCCGGCGGCTGTGAACGGGATGTCGAGCACGTTGCCGTAATAGACGCGCAGCGGGCCGAAAAAAAACAGGGTGCAGGAAACGCACACGGCCGCGGACGCCGCCGTCTTCGCGCGCACCCGGAATGAGGGGGGATCGTCCCCCCCGGGCGCCGCGCGGCGCCCGGCGAGACGGGAGGCGCCGGCGCGAAGAAGGATGAAGAACACGCGCGCGAAGACCCACGCGTAGAAGAAGGCGTACCGCACCGCCTTCCATGCAACGGCGAGACACCGCAGGAACGCGTTCATGGCCGGCCCCCCTTCCCCTCGCCGCCCCGGGCGATCCCCGCGTAGAGCCGCTCCATGGTCTCCGCCACCATCCTCCAGTCGTACCTCCTCTCGAAAAGGGCCCTCCCTCCCGTGCCGATCCGGGCCCGCTCCCCCTCCGAGCCGAGGAGGCGGAGGACCGCGCGGGCGAACTCGCCCGGTTCGTCGGCCACGACGATCTCCCCCCCCGGGGCGGCGTCGAGGCCGTCGGCCCCCACGGAGGTCGAGACGACCGGCCTCCCCATCGCCATCGCCTCGACGACCTTCCCGCGCATCCCCGAGCCGAGCCGAACGGGGTTGATGAACACCTTGCTCCGGGCGAGGTACGACGTCAGGTCGGGCACGCGCCCCTCGATAGACACGTTCGGGTGGCGATCGAACCCGGCGAGCACCTCCCTCGACCGGTACCCCACGATGGCGAGCGTAGTCTCCGGCCTCGCCGCAAGCACGGCGGGGAAGATCTCCCCGCAGAAGAAGCGCATCGCGTCGACGTTCGGGGGGTGAAAGAAGTTCCCCACGAAGAGAAGGTCGATGGCCTTCCCCGCCCCCGGCCGCGGGAAGAAGACGCGCCCGTCGGCGCCCATCGGCGCGAGGGTGACGTCCGCCCACGGAAAGAGGAGGCGGATCAGGTCCATCTCCGTCCGCGTGAGCGCCACCAGCCGGTCGAACCGGCGGTAGACGCGGTCCTCGAAGCAGAGCGTCTTCAGCATGCGGAGGAACGCACCGGTCCTCGCCCTCCGCGGTGCGTTCCGCCATTCGCGCCAGGCGGCGAGCGTCATGAACTCATGGACGACCAGCACGGACGGCGGCCCCGGGGGAAGATACCGCGACATCAGCACGTACTCGACTGTCACCGCGTCCACCGGATGCTCCGCCATGAAGGAGCGGATATACCGCGGCATCTCCGCGCTTTCGAACCCCTCGAGGATGACGCGCGGGACGACGGAGGGCCAGGGGATGGACGGCTGCGTGCAGCGCCCCACGGGTATGACCCGTTCGCAGTGGCGCTCGAGCTCGGGGATGCGCGGGATGTCGTCGTCGCCGACGAAGGAGATCACGGATACGGAGTGCCTCCGGGAGTGCTCCCTGATGAGGGAGAACATCCTGCCCCCGCCGGCGTGCATTCCCTGCACCGGAAGGAAGGGGCAGAGAAAGAGCAGCCTCATGCGCGCCCCCATCGCCGCCCGGCCCGCTTGATCCCGCGCGAATACAGTTCGAGGTAGTGCATGGCGATCAGGCGCCAGTCGCGCCCCCGCGCGAACTCCAGCGCGTTCCGTATGATCCGCGCCCGGAGCTCCGGGTCGCCCGCGAGCCGCAAGGCAGCCCCGGCCATCTCCTCCGCCGTCTCCGCGAGCAGCAGGTGCTTCCCGTCCTCCGCACCCAGCCCCTCGGCCCCCTTTGCGGTCGACACCACCGGGACGCCCGCGGCGAAATACTCGAGGATCTTCAATCGCGTCCCCCCGCCGCTGCGGATGGGCAGCAGCGCGATATCCGCAGCGGCCAGGTAATCGGCAAGCACCCCCTCCTCGACCACCCCGGGGGAGATGACGGCGGGGGACGCGACGCCGGGGGGCGGCCCCCCCAGGATGAGGAGCTTCAGATCCAGCCCCCGCCCGGAAATCGCCGGGACAACCTCCCCGACGAGAGACACGATCGCGTCGCGGTTCGGCTTGTAGCTGCCCGTGCCGTGGAAAATGCCGACCACGGCGCCTTCGAGGCCGAGCATGCCCCGCACCCGCTCACGGCGGCCGCGCGCGAACTGCGCCGTGTCGACGCCGTGGGGGATCACGTGGATCTTCCCGCCTTCCACCCCGAGCCGCGTGAGGCGCTGCCGGTCCTCCCCGGAGACCGTCACGACGGCGTCGACCCGCCCGCAGGCGTTCCGCTCGAACCGGCGCATGAACCGGTGAGCCCGCGGCGTGAGGTCGCACGTGTCCGCGAGCCTCTGGTATTCCACGTCGTGCTCCACCAGAACCGTGAAAATGCCCAGCAGGAAGCGGGCCGGGAGGCAGGGATACGCGTATCCGAGCTTCTCGGCATGCAGCAGATCGACCGACTCCTTCGACGCGCAGTAGAGAACCCTGAGTGCCATTCCAGGATCGAACGCGCAATGGAACTGCGGCTGTTCGAGCACCGGAAGCCCATGCCCCGAGAGCCGCCGGCCGGCGTATCGGCGTATCGTTCTGTGCAACAGGAGGCTCCAGCGGGGAAAGGGCCTGGGGACGAAGGCGCCGTCCCGGACCTCGTAGTACGACCGCGGGTCGTCGGTCACGACGAGCACCCTGTGGCCGAGGCCGGCGAGGGCGCGCGCCTTCTGGGTGACCACCTTCGGGGAGCCGCTCGGCTGGCTGGCCAGCCCCGACATCGTCACAATGCACAGATTCATGGCGTCCCGTGGGGGCGGCCGCGGTGCGCTATCGTGCGCGGGAGGCGCGCCGCGTTCCAGAGGAATGCCCGCACGGCCGCCGATATCCCCGGGCCCGAACCGCGGACGCCTGCCGCGCGGTCGCCGACGTCCCGGAGGAAGGCGCGCACCCACCGTCTCACCCCCGAGTGCTCGATCAGGAACCGGTACCGCTCGCGCAAGCGGATGCCCCGCTCATATCCGGAGGGGGCGCCCCCCGGGGGCTCGGACAGGGAGGCGACGGCCTCGGGCACGTACACCACCTTGAATCCGGCCCTCCGCGCCGCGGCGGACCACGCTGCATCGCCCCAGGGGGTGCGGTAGCGCGGCGGGGGCAGGCCGATCGCCGCCAGGCACTTCCGGCTGATCATGAGCGCCGACGAGCTCACCCACCCCACCTCGCAGAAGATGTCGAACCGACCGTCGTCCTTCTCCTCCTCGCCGCGAGGCAGGGTGCGCGCATCGCCGTCGTAGACGCCGCCGGCGTGCCGGATGACGCCCGCCGGCCCCTGGAGGATCTTGGATCCCGCGATCCCCGTCGAGGGATCCGTTAAAAAGGGCGCGAGCATCCGCGAGAGCCAATCACCGGGCAGCTCCGCCCCCTCATCCAGCACCGCGATATACTCTCCCCGGGCAAGCCGGAGCCCCTCCGTGAGCGCCTCCAGGGCTTCTCCCTTCGCCCGGCCGGAGGGGGCCTTCGCCCCCGGCAGGCGGGTCTCGAGGTCCGCCGGAAGCGGGGCTGCGGAGATGAACTCCAGGGAGTCTTTCGGATAGTCGAGCCGCGCGAGCGAGTCCAGGCATTTACCCAACGCCTCCCCCGAGGCCCCCCCGCCGATCACCACCGAGACCAGGGGCGGCACGTACGAGAGCACGTCTTGGAGGCCTACGAGATGCACGTACTCGCTCTTCATCTCCGGCAGCTCGAGAACGCCCTTCAATTTCGAGAGGGCCACGGGGTCGGGGGGGTCGAAGATATTGTCATGGAAGTGCATGTGCATCCGCTGGAAGGTCAAGAACGGGCACTTCAGCCTCTTCGAGAGGCGGTAGAGATCCATCATCTCGCCGATGTTCTCGCGCATCAGCGTCATCACCAGCACGAAACAGCCGATCCGTCCGTCCCGGTATGCCTCGGAAAGGGCCTCGAGGTTTTCCATGAGGCGATCCCAGTTCCCGTTACGCCTGATCCGCTCGTACGTCTTCTTCGTGCCGCCGTCCACGGACACCACCACCGTGATGATGTTCAGGTGGGAGATACGCCTCAGCGTCTCCCGGGTCAGAAGGAGGCCGTTCGTCTGGATGTTGAACCCGAGTTCCGGGTATTTGTCCTGCGGGAAGGAGAAAAGGAACTCCCTCACCTCGGGGATGAAAAACGGCTCCCCGTCCCCGCACAGCTTCAACTCCCGGATCTGGTCGAGGTCGGGCAAGAGGGCCGCAAGCGTTTTCGCCGCGTTGATGCCCTTGGGGGGGAGGGAAAAGATGTTGTCCTTCCGGCACATGACGCACCGGAGATTGCACCGCGGGTCGGACGCCACGGTGACGCACTCAAACGGGAAGCCGGTCACCTCGCCGGTATCGTTCACCTTGCGCAGAAGCTCGTCGGACGGGGGCTTCCAGGCGGCCGAGGTGAAGAAGCCGCATGCCCGAAACTCCTCCAACTTGGGGCACCACTCGTTGCAGACAGCCTGATAGTTCCCCTGCCGGATCCGCGTCCGGATGTACTGCGCCTTCTCGCCGTTGAAGATCTCGGCCAGCGAACGGCCGTCCTTGATGTTGCCGATCTCCATCTCCGGCTTGAGCCAGAATGGGCAGCAGGTCCAGACCCTGCCGTCCTGGTGGATCTCCGCGAGGGAAAAGGGGAGGGGGCAGACCTTGAAAGTGCGCGCGGTCATCCGTTCACATCGCGGCGGGGGCCGGTTTCCCCGCGCCATCCTTTCCGCGTCGACCGCCCGCGAGCCTGGGGCACGCCCGCGGCGGCGCCGACGCTACTTGAACACCCGCCCCCGGCACATCAGCGTCTGCGGCAGGCGGACGATGTTCCAGAGAAACGCCTTGACGACGATGCGGATCGGCCACTGCGCCTCGGGGAGCCCCGCCCGGCGGTCGACGATATCCCGCCGGAACGCGGCGAAGAACCCCCGGAGGCCGAAGTACTTTATGAGGAGCCGGTACCTGGCGCGGGCGAGCAGGAAATAGAACTTCTTCGTTCGGCCCTTTGTATACGACATCTCATGGTGGTAGGCGACGGCCGTCGGGACGTACACTACCTTGAACCCCGCGCGCGTCGCCGCGATGGCCCAGTCCGTTTCCTCGCCGTAGATGAAATAGTTCCGGTCGAAGAGCCCGATGGTCTCGAGGCACTTCCGGCTCAGCATGATCGCCGCGGCGGTGACGTACCCGACCTCCCGCTGCTCGTCGTACTGCCCGCGGTCCTCCTCGTATATGCCGTAGTGCCCCGTACGCATCAGGACGTCGTAGAACCCGCCGGCATGCTGCAGCACCGTCGTGCGGCCGTAGTAGATCTTGCACCCCGCGATGCCGACGCGGGGATCGCCCCGGAAGCAGCGCAGCATCTCCTTCGCCCACTCCGGGTGCAGCTCCGCGTCGGCGTTGAGGAGGACGAGGTACTCTCCGCCGGCGATGCGGAGCCCGATGTTGTTCCCCTCGGAGAAGCCCATGTTGCGGTCGTTCCGCACGATCCGGACCGGCAGGGGGGCGCGGGAGGCGCATTCGACGGAGCGATCGGATGAGGCGTTGTCCACGTAGATGACCTCGATCTTCTCCCGGGGATAGTCGAGGGCGGCGACGGACGCGAGGCAGGGGGGAAGGAAACCCTCCACATTCATGCCGACGATGATGATCGAGAGGCCGGGATAGGAGTCCGAATTAGCCATGATTTCACCAGTATACCTGATCCGAGGGCGGGGCGGTACCCGTGATCACCTGCGCGGGGCCGCCCCCGCGGCGTCAGCGGAACCTCCGCCCGCGGCACCGGATGGTCTGCGGGAGGTGGAGGAGGTTCCACAGAAACGCGTCAAGAAGTGCGCGGCGGGCCCATGGACGATCGGTGCTCGCCCCGCCGCGGTCGAGGATATCCGTTGCGAACGCCCGGGCGAACCGCCGCGCGCCGAAGTACTTGACGATGAAACGGTACCGGTTTCGCAGGTAGAGGCGGTAGAAGCGGCGCGTCTTCCCGAGGCACGACATCTCGTGGTGCCAGGCGACCGCGCGGGGCAAGTACGCCACGGTGAAGCCCGCGCGCCGGGCGGCCTCCGCCCAGTCTATTTCCTCGCAGTAGGCGAAATAGGCGGGGTCGAAAAGCCCGATCGCGTCGAGACAGGGCCTCGCTATCATCATGGCCGCGGCCGTCACGTAGAAGACACGGCGCCGCCCGTCGTGCCCCCCCGTATCCTCCTCACCGATACCGTAATGCCCGAACCGCAGATCGGCGTCGACGTATCCTCCGGCGTGCTGGAGCGTTCGCCCCCCCGGGGAGTAGATCTTGCACCCCGCGATGCCGAGACTCGGATCGGCGCGGAACCCGGCCAGCATCTCCCGCACCCACCCCGGGTGCAGCTCCGCGTCCGCGTTGAGGAGGGCCAGATGACGTCCGCCGGCGATGCGGAGCCCGATGTTGTTCCCCTCCGCGAAGCCGAGATTCCGGCGGTTCCGGATTACGATCGCGCGCGGATGATGCCGCTCCACATACTCGGCCGAGCCGTCGGCCGAGGCGTTGTCGACATAGATCGTCTCCAGATCCGCGGGGGGGAAATCGAGCCGCTCCACGGATCCGAGGCAGGCCGGAAGGTAGCGGATGGAGTTCATGCCGACCACGACGAACGAGACGAGGGGTGGGGCGCTCACCGCGCCACCCTCTCGTAGACCGCGTCCTGCGCCTTCGCCAGCAAGGCGTAGTCGTACTCCGCCGCCCTCTTCCGCGCCGCGGCGCCCATCGCCCCGGCCCGCCTGCGGTCGCGGAGGAGCGCGACGGCGGCCGCGGCGAAATCGCGCGGGCCGTCGGCCACCGCGATATCGCGCCCCTCGACGAGGCCCAGCCCCTCGCAGCCGACCCGCGTGGAGACGATCGCCTTCCCCATCGCCATCGCCTCCAGTATCTTGACCCGCGTCCCGGCGCCCACCTGAAGGGGGACAACGCAGAGCGCCGCCCTGGCTATGTATCCCCTGGCGTCCCCGGGGTCGTCCACCACGTCGACGTGGGCCCCCGCCGCCATCGCGCGCAGCGCCTCAGGGGGGCGTGGGCCGACGATCGCGAGCCTGGCCCCCGGAATCTCCCTGCGGATGAGCGGGAGGATCTTCCCGATGAAGAACGCCATCGCCTCGTGGTTCGGGAACCAGTACATCCCGCCCGTGTAAACCATCGTGTCCGGCTCCGGCTCCCCTGCGGGGGGGGAGAACCGCGCCGTGTCCACGCCGTTCGGCACGATCTCGAGCCCCCCCCGCCCGGTGAGGGCGGCGAGGACCCGCCGCTCGTTCTCCGAGAGGGCGACGAGCGTCCCGTAAAGAGAGGAGACGCGGCGCTCGTAGGCGCGCATCCTTCGCCACTCCAGGAACGCCCGGGCCCGCTCCGCGATCCCCCGCCTCGTCAGGAACACCCGGCGCTCGAACAGGGAGCAGACATTGTGGAAGACGAGGATCAGCGGGATGCCCGCGCGGAGCCCGTCCAGCCAAATGCCGTTCGTCGAGTGCTCCACCTGGATGGCGTCGAACCCCTTATCGAGCAGCGCCTCGACCTTCGCGCGCATCTGCCCCCTGAAGATTCCGGTCCGCCGCACCTGGGCGGGGAGTCCCGAGAAGTCGCGGAAGATCGAATCCGGTGCGGGCGGGGCCGGGGGGTCGGCGTCCGTGAGCCGCTCGACGGCGATCCCCATCCGCTCCAGCCCCTTCGCCTCCTCGGTGTGCCCGCGCGCGGTGGTGAGGACGGTGAACGAGTGTTTCCCGGCGAGCTCGCGCATAAGACAGAAGCAGCGGCTCTCCGTGCCCGGCCCCGGAA
>CALLYX010000098.1 GCA_937858775.1 uncultured bacterium
GAAGGAGGGACGCCGCCGCGAAGAGAACCGCCGGGCGCGGCGGCCGTCCCGCGGCCGTGAGCGTCGAAACCAACCGGTTCACCGGTCTACCTTCTCCTCTTCTTGTGCCGGTCCTTCCGCATGCGCTTCTTCCTCTTGTGCTTCGCGATCTTCTTCTTTCTCTTCTTGCGTCCGCAAGGCATGGCGTGACCCTCCGGGTAGATTCCAAAACCCCGAATCCGGGCGCGCAGGGGGAAACCCAGCCGCGCCCGCCCCTCTTGGGATCCTGGATCGCGCTACGGTATCACCTTGTTCAGCGGGTACTCGATGATCCCTTCAGCCCCGGCCGCCTTCAGGCTCGGCACGAGCGACCGGAAAAGTTTCTCGTCCAGCACCGTCTCCACGGCGCACCACCCCTCCTCGCTCAGGCGTGAGACGGTGGGCCTGCGGAGCGCCGGCAGCAGCGCCTCTACCGCCGCGCGCGCTTTTTCCGGGACATTCATCTTCACCCCGACCTTGGCCTCCGCGGCAAGCGCCCCGTTCAGAAGAATCGTTATCTGCTCTATCTTCGCCTTCTTCCACGGGTCCGCCAGTGCGCCCCGGTTCGCGATAAGGCGGGTGGTCGACTCGAGGAGCGTGTCGACGACTCGGAGGTTGTGGGCGCGGAGGGAACTTCCGGTCTCAGTCAGCTCGACGATGGCGTCCACAAGCTGGGGCACCTTGACCTCCGTGGCGCCCCACGAGAACTCGACATGGGCGGAGACGCCCTTCCTGTCGAGGTACCGCCTCGTGATCTCCACCACCTCGGTGGCGATCCGCTTCCCCTCGAGGTCCTCGGCCCGCCTCACGGGCGAGTCGTCGGGCACGGCGAGTACCCAGCGCACCGGCCTGAATCCCTGCTTGCCGTAGACCAGGTCGGCGACCTCCGTAACGTCCGCGCCGCTCTCGACGACCCAGTCGTGCCCGGTGAGGCCGACATCGAGGATCCCCTCCGCCACGTAGCGCGGGATCTCCTGCGCCCTGATGAGGATCCCCTCGATCTCCTCGTCGTCGACGCGCGGCAGATACGACCTCCCGCTCGCGGTGATCGTGAAGCCCGCCTTGCGGAAGAGCCCGAACGTCGCCTCCTGGAGACTCCCCTTCGGGAGCCCGATCGACAATTTCACGGCTGCGCCTCCTTCCCCGCCGGGGGAGTCAATCCAGCCGAGATTATCATAGCACAGCGGCCGGCGCGGCACAAAATCGAAATGGGGCGGGGCGCGCCCCCGGAACCGGGCATTATAACCTTGCTGGAAATAGGACATTATCGTATTGCGATTACACCGTGTCTACATATCGTTGCCTCATGGGGATTCATGTATTACACTGGGGCGCGCAGGAGCGCTGCGATCAGGAGGAAGGGCCTTGGTCCGCGCCGCGGTTTTTGCGTTTCTCTTGCTCGCCCCGGTCCCCGCCGGCCGCGGGGGGGAAGGCCTCCGGCTCGACGAGGCGCTGCGGGAGGCCCTCGCCTCCAATCCAGAGCTCCTCGCCGCGAGAAAGGCCTCCGAGGCCGCCGCGGCGAGAATCCCCCAGGCGGCGGCGCTGAACGACCCCCTCCTCGAGCTCGAATACGACCGCATCAACGCAGACCGTATGGCCACGGGGCGCCCGATGCAGATGTATTCGATCACGCAGGAGCTCCCCTTCCCCGTCAAGCTCTACTATCGGGCGAAGATCGCGTCGCGGATCGCCCGCGCCGCCCACGCCAACTACCTCGCCAAGGAACACGACATCGCCGCGCGGGTAAAGGGCGCCTTCGCCGACCTCTTCCTCGCCCACTCCTCGGCGGCCATCATGGAGGAGAACAGGCGGCTCCTCGGCCAATATTCCGGGATCGCCACGGAGCGGTACGCGGCCGGCAAGGGGACGCAGGCGGAGGCGCTCAAGGCGCAGGTCGAGCTGGCCCGCGCCGACAACGAGCTCGTGCTGATCGAACAGCGGCGCCTTACGGCGCAGGCGCGCCTGAACGTCCTCATGGGCCGCCCCCCGGAGCGCGAGATCGGCGCCCCCCGGCCCGCGAGGCGCCCCACGCCGACCCGCGGCCCGCAGCCCGCCGCCCACCGGGGGGCCGGCGCGGCGCCGACGGGTGGGACGAGTCGGGGCGACAGTTCGTGAAGGCCTTCGAGGAGAGCGTTCGTGGCTGAGCGAAGCCTCGTGATCGGCGGCAACGGGTTTCTCGGGGCGAGTCTCGTCGACGAACTCGTGAGCCGCGGGCATGTCGTCTCGGCGTTCGACCGGTTCTCGCGAGAGTCGACGCTGCCCGACGGGGTGCGCACCATTCGCGGCGATTTTCTCGATCCCGGTGCCGTGGCCGCGGCCGTCGAGGGTCACGACCACGTGTTTCACTTCTTGTCAACGACGACTCCCGCGACGGCAGACGGCGACCCCGAGAGGGATGCCCGTGAGAACGTGCTGCCGAGCATCCACTTGCTCGAAGCCTGCGTCGCAGCGGGCGTGAATCGAGTGCACTTCGCGTCCACGGGTGGGGCGATCTATGGCGACCACGGCTCCGGACCCGTCGACGAGTCCCTCCGCCCCCAGCC
>CALLYX010000099.1 GCA_937858775.1 uncultured bacterium
GCCATAGGCACGGGGGTGGGCGGCGGCCTCATACTCGACGGCAAGCTCCACCGGGGCGCCTCCATGAGCGCTGGCGAATTGGGGCACATCCCGGTCGAGCCGGACGGGATCGAGTGCCCCTGCGGCGGGCGCGGGTGCCTCGAGCGCTATGTAGGGAAAGACGGCATTCTGCGCCTGGCCCGCCTGGCCATGCGCGGCAAGGGGGTCCCGGCGGGCGGCCTGACCCCGGAGCGCCTGGCCGCCGCGGCGCGAAGCGGGGTCCCGGGGGCGCGGCGGGCATGGGAGGACGCGGGGCGCTACCTGGGCCTCGGGCTGGTCGGCCTGGTGAACCTCCTCAACCCCGATGTCATCGTCGTCGGGGGGGGGATCAGCGCCGCCGGCGGCCTTCTGCTCGGCCCGGCCCGCCGCGTCGTCCGGGAGAGGGCCCTCGCCATCCCGGCGCGCCATGTCCGGATCGTCCGTTCGGCGTTCGGGCAGGACTCCGGCGCGATCGGGGCCGCGAGCGAGGCGTTCGCGGCGTTGCACGGCTGATTGCGCCGCCGGGGGCGTCGGTTCCCGGCGCGCCGACCGGCCTTGCCGATTCCCCGGCGGCGCCCGATGCCGGGGCCGGCGGAGAAAATAATGTTTGGCCGCCCGAGGGCCGTGTGCTATGCTGTGTCCCGCTCGCCGCGTGGGCCATCCTCCGGTACGCAGCGGGTGCGGCAACGGACTCCTGGGGGTGTGATGACACGCGCGTTCGCGGCGGCGGCCTGCTCCATCGTATTCGCGGGGAGCTGTCTCGCCGCCTCTCCTTCACCGCCCGATTCACCCTCCGCCCCCCCCTCCGCTTCGGAGGAGGAGGCGTCGAGGGCCGCGGAGATAGCCGGCGAGGAGGCGGCCCGCAGGGACGCCGCCGCGGCCCTGCCGCAGGCGTTCCGGAGCGAGGAGGCGGGGGACGCGGAGGGCGGCGATGACGGGGGGGCGGCGCCCCTCGTCGGGGAGGCGTCTGCAGGGCCGGCCGAGGGCGGGGCGGGGTTGGCCGCGGGGGAGCCGGGGGATGCGCCGCCCGCGGCGCCGCGCGGGCGCGGCGGAAGGGGCGGGGCCGAGGCCGCCGACAGGAAGCTCCCGATCGTCGCGGACGCCGACAGCGTCGAGTTCGACCGCGAGCAGAATATCGTCACCGGCTCGGGCAACGCGGTGGTGCGGTACAAGAACGCGAAGCTTACCGCCGACAAGATCACCGTCTATATGGAGACGGGCGACGCCTACGCCGAGGGCGACGTCAGCCTCTTCCAGGACGGTCAGTTCCTCACCGGCAAGACCATCCATTACAACTTCCAATCCGGGCAGGGGAGCATCGACGAGTGCCGCGCCTATGTCCAGCCGTGGTACGGCTACGGCAAGGTGGTGCGCAGAATCTCCGAGGACGAGTACCAGGTCGAGAACGGCTACGTCACGACGTGCGACTACACGAAGCCGCACACGAGCATCCGCGCGAAGCAGATCTACATCTACCCCGGCGACAGCGTCGTGGCCCACAACCCCGTCTTCTACCTCTACGAAACGCCGTGCTTCTGGGCCCCGTACGCCAAGTTCTCCCTCGTCGACGACGAGTGCCCGTACAACCTGGTGCCCGGTTATTCGAGCGATTGGGGCGCCTTCCTCCTCACCGCCATCGACGTCTACAAGACGAAAAACATCCGCATCACCCCGCATATCGATTTCCGCAGCAAGAACGGCCTCGGCGTCGGGGTGACCACCGCCTACAACCTCCCATCCGCCCGCGCCCGCGGCGAGACGGTCTTCTACTACGCCCGGGACAACGACCCGGACTGGGTGCTGAACTCGGACGAGGGCATCCACGACCGCTACCGCGTGACCCTCGAGCACGAACAGGACCTCTCCGAAGACACCACGCTCACCATCAAGTTCAACAAGCAGAGCGACGAGGACGTCGTCAACAACTTTTTCCGTGGGGAGTACGAGGACGACATCCAGCGGGACAACTACATCGACGTCACCAAGGCCGAGGAGAAGTACCAGATCAGCCTCCGGGCGGAGCCGCGCTTCGACAAGTTCTACACCGTCGTGCAGCGCCTGCCGGAGTTCAGCGTGGAGGCCGTCGACCAGCGGATCGGCGACACCCCGCTCTTCTACAACAGCCGCTCCGCGATCACCAACTTCGACTACGTCTTCTCCAACGACCCGCTCACCAACGACCAGGCGGAGGCGGGGATCCCCGAGCCGCCGATCCCCGATTCGATCAAGAGCCTCCGCATCGACACGTACCACGAGGTCTCCTATCCGAAGAAGTATTTCAAGTTCCTCAACCTGAAGCCGTGGGCGGGGATCCGGGAGACGTTCTACTCAAGGGCGCCGGGCGGCGATTCCAACTTCCAGGGCTCGGGGGTGCTCGTGGACACAAACGGGGCCGGCGTACTCGGCCAGGAGTTGAGCGCCGGGGATCTCGGGGGCGAGGACAGGAACGTCTGGCGGGGCCTCTTCACCCTGGGCGCCGAGACCGGGACGAAGTTCTGGAGGGTCTGGGATTACTACAACAACACCCTCAGGATCAACAAGCTCCGGCACGTCTTCGAGCCGACCCTGAAGTACCAATGGTTCTCCAAGCCGACGCGGAGCTACTCCGACGAGGTCTACGCCTTCGACCAGTACGATTTCTTCAACGAGACCAGCATGTTCACGCTGATGCTGCGCAACGCCCTCCAGACGAAGCGAGGGGAGGGCGAGGATGTCAACCTTTTCGACATCAAGGTCTACCTCGACATGATGACCAGCCGCACCAAGTACGACGGCTACAAGTACCGGGCCTTCGCCGACAGCCATTACTCCTCCGCGGAGGTCACCGACGGCTTCAACAGCCTGCTGAACGATGTTTTCATAGACGCCGAGTTCCGTCCGATGGATTGGCAGAAACTCGACTTCCAGGGGTATCTGCGGCCGCACAACCCGGCCCGCCTGGACGAGTGGAACACCGACTACTACGTCTATGTCGACGACGTGGTCAGTCTCGCCCTCGGCCAGCGGTACCTGGTCGACAACAGCAACCTGTGGACGACCGAGTTCAACGTCCAGCTGAACGACGACTGGGCCGCGCGGCAATACCTCAGGTTCGAGGCCTCGGACGGCACATTCGAGCAGGGGGAGTGGTCCATTTTCAGGGACCTCCACGAGTGGGAGATGGCCTTCACGGTGCGCTACAAGGGGAGGAGGAAGGACAGCTACGCGTTTTTCGTCCTATTCTACCTCGACGCCTATCCGAATATCCCGCTTGAGACGCGCTTCTGACCCCGCCCGCATTCGAACGATCCAAGCCGGCCCCCCCCAAGGGGGCACCGGATCGCCGCGCCGGGCGGATAATTCACGGGGAACGGAGGGATGGATGAAGAAGGTTTGCATCATCGGCACAGGGTACGTGGGGCTCGTCACGGGGGCGTGCCTCGCGGACATGAAAAACCGCGTCATCTGCGTGGACAACGACGCCGAGAAGGTGAAGATGCTCAGGCGCGGCAAGGTCCCGATCTACGAGCCCGGCCTCGACGAGATCATCCGCAGGAACGCGGCCGCGGGGAGACTGACCTTCACGACGAGCATCGCGGCCGGGGTGCGCGCCTCGGAGATCGTCTTCATCGCGGTCTCCACGCCGCCGAAGGCGGACGGCACGGCGGACCTGACGGCCGTGGCGCTGGTCGCCCGCGAGGTGGCCGAGTCGATGGACGGCTATCGCCTCATCGTCGACAAGAGCACTGTCCCCGTCAAGACGGGGGAGAAGGTGGAGGAGACGATCAGGCGGTACAACCGCAAGAACGTGGATTTCGACGTCGCGTCGAACCCGGAGTTCCTGCGCGAGGGGTCCGCCATCGGCGACACGATGGCCCCGGACAGGATCGTGATCGGCGTCTCCTCGAAGCGCGCGGCGAAGATACTGAAGGAAATATACGCGCCGCTGAAGGCGCCGATCATCGTGACGGATATCAAATCCGCCGAGATCATCAAGCACGCGTCCAACTCCTTCCTGGCGATGAAGATCTCCTTCGCGAACGCCCTGGCCCAGATCTGCGAGCTCGCCGGGGCGAACGTCATGCAGGTCGTGGAGGGGATGGGGCTGGACCGGAGGATCGGCAAGGCGTTCCTCAACGCCGGGATCGGCTACGGCGGGTCGTGCTTCCCCAAGGACGTCGCCGCCTTCATCAAGATCTCGGGGGAGCTCGGCTACGACTTCGAGCTCCTGAAGATCGTCGAACAGATCAACGTGGCCCAACGGGTGCGCTTCGTGAAGAAGATCGAGGAGACGCTTTGGATCGTGAAGAACAAGACGATCGGCGTCCTGGGCCTCGCCTTCAAGCCCAACACCGACGACATGCGGAGCGCGCCGTCCATCGATATCATCGCCGCCCTCCAGCGCGAGGGCGCGTCGATCAGGGCGTACGATCCTCAGGCGATGGGGGTGGCGAGGAAGGTCCTGAAGGGCGTCGCCTTCTGCAAGGGGCCGTACGAGGCCGCGCGCGGCTGTGACGCCGTCCTGGTCGTAACCGAGTGGGACGAGTTCAGGCGGTTGAACCTGGACAGGCTGCGTTCCGTCATGTCGCACCCGATCGTCATAGACGGCCGCAACATCTACGACCCCGCGGTGATGGAGGAGAAGGGGTTCATCTACAAGAGCGTCGGGCGTTGACGCGGCGCCGGCCCGACAAAGCCCGGGGTGCGATTCCGAGATGGGAAAAGAGATATACCTTGTGACCGGCGGGGCCGGCTTCATCGGGTCGAATATCGTCGAGTTCCTCCTCCGGCAGGGGAGGTCGGTGCGGGTGTTCGACAACTTCTCCACCGGCCGGCGCGAGAATATCGCCCCGTTCGCGGGGGGGGTGGAGATAGTCGAGGGGGATATACTCGATCCGGCGGCGGTGGGCAGGGCCCTCGCGGGCGTGTCCTTCGTGTCGCACCAGGCCGCCCTCCCGTCGGTCGCGCGGTCGGTGGAAGACCCGATCACGTCCAACCGGGTCAACCTCGTCGGCGCGCTGAACGTCCTCGTCGCGGCCCGCGACGCCGGCGTGAGGCGCCTCGTCTTCGCCTCGTCCTCCTCCGTCTACGGCGACAATCCGGCCCTCCCGAAGAGGGAGGAGATGGCGCCGGCCCCCCTCTCCCCGTACGCGGTCGGCAAGGCGGCCGTGGAGTATTACTGCGCCATCTTCAGCCGCCTCTACGGGCTGCCGTGCGTGTCGCTGCGCTACTTCAACGTGTTCGGGCCGCGCCAGGACCCGAACTCCCAATACGCCGCGGTCATCCCCAACTTCTTCGGCGCCCTCTGCGCGGGGAAGCCGCCGCGCATCGACGGGGACGGGGAGCAGAGCCGGGACTTCACCTTCGTCGGGAACGTCGCCGAGGCGAACGTCCTGGCCATGGACTCCGATCTCCGGGGGGGGGAGGTCCTCAACATCGCCTGCGGCGAGGCGATCACCGTGAACGAGCTGTTCGGGATGGTCTCCCGGACGCTCGGCGTCTCCATCCCCCCGCGGCGCGGCCCGGCGCGGCCGGGGGACGTGCGGCACTCGCTTGCCGACTGCTCTCTGGCGAGGAGGCTGCTCCGGTTCGAACCGCGGGTCGGGATCGAGGAGGGGCTTCGCCTCACCGCCGGTTACTACCGGGGGATCTGCCGCCGGGAACAGACCGGCCCCGTGAAGGGGGATCGCCATGGCCGTGCCGTTTCTTGACGTGACCGCGCAATACCGCGCGCTTCAGGCGGAGATCGAGAAGGCCCTGCTCGATGTCGCGCGCAGCGGCAGATACATCCTGGGCGAGCGGGGGGCCGCGCTCGAGAAGGCGCTCGCCGCCTACGCGGACGTGCCGTACGCGGTGGGGTGCGCCTCCGGCACGGACGCCCTCATCCTGGCGCTCCGCGCGGCAGGCGTCGGGCCCGGCCACGAGGTCATCACCACGGCGTACAGCTTTTTCGCCACGGCAAGCTGCATCTCGCTCGTGGGCGCTACCCCGGTCTTCGTCGATATCGACCCGCGCACGTACAACATCGACGCCGCCCAGGTCGAGAGGAGGATCACCGTCCGGACGAAGGCGATCATCCCGGTCCACCTCTACGGCCAGCCGGCGGAGATGGACCCCCTCCTCGCTCTCTCCAGGGAGTGGGGGATCACGATCATAGAGGACGCCTGTCAGGCCATCGGCGCCGAGTACAAGGGGAGGCGGGTATGCGCGATCGGGCAGATCGGCTGCGTCTCCTTCTACCCTACGAAGAACCTGAGCGGGATGGGGGACGGGGGGATGGCGTTCACGAGCGACCCCGCGCTCTTCGAGAAGCTTCGCGTCCTCCGCGAGCACGGCGCCAGGCCGCGCTATGTCCACAAGGTCATCGGCTACAACAGCCGGCTCGACGAGCTGCAGGCGGCGGTGCTCCTAGTGAAGGCCCGGCGCCTCGAGGAGTGGACGGCGAGGCGCCGCGCGCACGCCGGGCTCTACCGCGAGCGGTTCGAGGGGGGGCCGGTGATACCGCCGTTCGAGTCCCCGTACGTCAGGCACGTCTATAACCAGTTTGTCGTGCGGGTGAAGAACCGGGCGAGGCTCATGGGGCGCCTGAAGGCCGAGGGGATCGGCTGCGCGGTCTACTACCCTGTTCCGCTCCACATCCAGGAGTGCTTCGCCGGCCTCGGCTACAAGAGGGGCGACCTCCCGGTCTCCGAGCTCGCCGCCGAGGAGACGCTCGCCCTCCCGATCTACCCGGACCTCAGGCCGGAGCAGGTCGTCGAGGTCGCGAAGGCCGTGTCGGGGGCGCTCTAGGGGATATCCCCGTGCGCGGCGCCGGCTTCACGCTGGAGGGGAAGATGGTCAACGAGCGCGCCTCGCTGAAAGAGATCGCCAGGCTTGCCGGCGACTTCCTCGAGCGCCTCGCCGGGGACGGGGTGGATAGGATCTTCC
>CALLYX010000100.1 GCA_937858775.1 uncultured bacterium
CCTCAATTGAATCAATTGTTAATTCGTGCGGCGCGATTATATATAAGATATAATGAACGCGCATGGATGTATTATTATTCGCTATACCCCGCGGACGCCCGCGCGCGGCGGAGACTGGAGCGGGAATGGGGATGCCGGCTGCCTGCGTGGAGGGGGATGTCGAGGGACGCGCTGCTCTCCGCGATGCGGCGGGGGCGGATCCGGGCGGCATTGTTCCTGGGCCCGGCGCCCGAGAAAGACCGCGAACTGGCGGCGGCGTTGCGGAAGGTCCCGTTCGTGGCGATGCAGGCCCTCCGCCCTTCGCCCCTGTCCCGCCTAGCCCGCGTGCTCCTGCCCGCCGCGTCCTGGGTCGAGGGCCGGGGAACATTCACGCGCTACGACGGCGCGAAGCTCCCCGTCCGCCCCGCCGTGCCCCCGCTGTGCGGCTATACGAACACCGAGATCTGGAGGATGCTCTTCCCCGGCGGCTCCGCCTCGTAGGCGGAACCGTTCAGCCGCCGCCTATGATCATGAGGACCTTGAGCCGGCAGCCGGGGAGGAGAATGTCGGAGGGTTTTGCCTTCTTCCCGTCGATATGGTAGGAGAGAAGGTCGACGTGTTCGGGGCTGTAGCGCAGCGTCTCCGTCATGAGCTCCCTCACGGCCGCGCCGTCCCGCACCTCCACCTCCACCGGCCCCTGCCCCAGCGGTTTGATCATCGGCCCCAGCATCTCGAGCGTGATCCTCATCGCACGCCCCCCTTTTTGTCCCGCTGCCCCGATTGCCGCGGCGCGGACGGTTCCCCGTGGAGCAGCCGTTTTATCCCCCCGAGCCCCCTTTGATAATCAGCTCGGTCTCCGGCGAATTTTCCGTGCCTCGGCGGATCGACGGCCGAAATCCCGCCGATATCGCATATCCCCGGGTGCATGTCCCACCCGGATCCTCCCTGTACGACGATACTGCCCGCTGCTCCGGTTTGTCGACGATATGCGCCGTAATGGTCCTTCCTACGATGCCACGTGTCGAGATGTTTGCTGTAGCCGTCGGGGGCGAGCCGCATGGACTCCGGGATCCCGTTCTCCGCGAGTCGTTCCAGCACAAGGTGCACTTTGGTCGGCATAAGACAATAGCAAAGAATACCGGCGGGCGCATGGGCCTTGCCCTGCCGGATCCTTGTCGATGATTCCCGGTCGCCCTGCGCATGCCGGGGCGCCCAGGAAGGCTTGACGGAGGGTTTCCCCCCCCGGCAGTACGGCGGGGCCTAGGAAATTCTCGTGTATTCATCGCGGTCGTTGAAGACGGCCGGGCCGGATATGCCCCTGCCGTACAGATGATAGGTTTCTCCCGCCGCCGGGGGGCCTTTTCCGTGCTGCATATCGCCTCTTGACCCAAAACACGGGTCCGCCCCGCGGGTGGACCCGAAGGCCGGCCTGCGGGGCGGACCGCGATCAGCGGGAGTTCAAGGCCGTGAAGACGGCCTCGGGGGTGAAGGGCGGCTTGCGGAGGCGGATGCCGACGGCGTCGAAGACGGCGTTCGATATCGCAGGCATGGGGCCGTTGATGTTCACCTCGGCGATGGACTTTGCGCCGAACGGCCCGGTGGGTTCGTAGGTGGGGACGAGGAAGGTCCGTATCTCCGGTAGGTCGCGGATGAACCATACGCCGTATACCCCGAAGGACGGGTTGAGCATCCTCCCCCGCTCGTTGTAAATATAGCGCTCGGAGAGGGCGTAGCTTATCCCGTTGAGGAGCGCGCCCTCGACCTGCCCCTCGGCGAGGAGCGGGTTGATGGCCACGCCGCAGTCGGTCGCGGTCACGTATTTCACGACGCGGACCTTCCCGGTCTCGGTGTCCACCTCGACCTCGACGGCGTGGGCGGCGAACGGCGGCGGGGACTGATCCGAGAACGCCGAGGCGAACGCGGCGATCTGTTGCTGATCCTTCTCGTAGAGCGTCCGGAGGGCGATGCGGCTGAGCGCCGCCTCCCCCTTGGCGCCGACCGCCTTCCCGCCCTCAAGGCGTATCCCTTCCGCCGGCTCCTCGAGCACCTCTGCCGCAACGGACCGTATCCGCGCCGCCACCTCCTCCGCGCACCGCTTCGCCGCCATGCCGGAGAGATAGGTGGTGGAGGATGCGTAAGCCCCTACGTCGAACGGGGTCAGGTCGGTGTCGGAGGAGTAGACGATGACGTCGGATGTCTTCACGCCGAGCACCTCTGCGGCGATCTTCGCCATCATGGTGTCGGAGCCGGTCCCGATGTCGGTGGCCCCGCAGAGGAGATTGAACGACCCGTCATCGTTCATCTTGATCGAACAGGATGCCATGTCGATCTTGGTGATCGAGGAGCCCTGCATCATGATCGCCATGCCGACCCCGCGGCGCGTCTTCCCCTTCCCGGGCCGGCCCCGCTTCGCCGCCCAACCGATTTCACGCGCGACGATATCGATGCATTCGGCCATGCCGCAGGAGTTGATCGTCATCGCGTGTCCCTCGGCCCCCTCGCCGAGCGCCGCGAAGACGGGCGAGCCCTCGCCCTTCCTGATGTGGAGCTTGCGGAACAGGTCCGGGAGGTCCATGCCGATGGCGCGGGCCATCTCGTCCATCTGGATGTTGACCGCGAGCGCGGATTGCGTGCCGCCGTAGCCGCGGTAGGCCCCGCCCTGCGACAGGTTCGTGTAGACCGACCAGGCGTTGAACCTGATGTTGTCGCAGCGGAAGAGCGGGAGGACCTTCGAGCCGGTGTTGGTGAGGACGGTCAGGCCGTGGGTGCCGTAGGGGCCTGCGTTCTGGAGGACGTTCATCTCAATCGCAGTGAGCGTCCCGTCCTTCCTGATGCCGGTTTTAAGGGCCGTGATGCAATGGTGCCGCGTGCGGGAGGCGGTGAAAACCTCCTCCCGGGTGAGCTGGAGGCGCACCGGGCGCCCCGTGGCGAGGGCGAGGGCCGCGCATAGCGGCTCGGTGACGATATCCTGCTTGGAGCCGAAGCCGCCTCCGACCCTCGGCTTGATGACGCGGACGCGCTTGACCGGGATGTCAAGGGCGCGCGCCACGATCCTGCGGGCGTGGAACGGGACCTGGGTCGAGGTGATGACCACCAGGCGGTTGTCGGGGTCGAGGTAGCAGATGGACGTGTGCGGCTCGTTGGCGACGTGCTGGGCGTAATGGTTCTCGTACTCGTGCTCGAGCACGACGTCCGCCTCCGCGAATCCCTTCTCCATGTCGCCGATCGTGACATCGGCGCGGCCGCACATGTTCTTCTTCGGGTCCATCTCGACCGGGATCGGGATCCGCCACTCCGGCTCGTCGTGTATGACGGGGGCCCCTGGTTTCATCGAGTCGCGCGGATCGAAGATCGGGGGAAGCTGCTCGTACTCGACAGCGATCATGCCGAGCGCCTTCTCGGCGATCTCCGTGGTATCCGCCGCGACCACGGCAACCTCGTCGCCGACGAATCGGACCTTGTTGTCGAGGATGAACTTGTCGTAGGGGGACGGCTCGGGGCACCCCTGGCCGGCCTCCGTGATGATCACCCGGGGGACGTCCTTCCACGTGAGGACCGCCCGTACCCCGGGGAGGGCGCGCGCCGCCGAGGGGTCGATCGAGACGATCCGGGCGTGCGGGTGGGGGCTCCTGAGCACCTTCGCCGAGAGCATCCCAGGCAGATTGTAGTCGTCCGTGAAGAGCGCCCTGCCGGTGACGAGCCCGATGCCGTCCACGCGCCGGCGCACCTGATTGACCTCCCTGAAGCCGGTTCTCCCGCTCATCGCCGTACCCCCCTGCGCCCAGCCCCGCGCGTCCGCTTGGCGGCGAGCTTCACCGCGTCGACGATCTTGACATATCCGGTGCAGCGGCAGTAGTTGCCGTCGAGCGCCCCCTTGATCTCCTCGTCGCCCGGGTCCGGGTTCCTGTCGAGCAGGGCCTTCGTAGACAAGATGAAACCTGGGGTGCAGTAGCCGCACTGGACGGCCCCCGCGTCGAGGAACGCCTCCTGGATCGGGTGCAGGGCATCCACCGATCCGATCCCCTCGATGGTGGTGATCTCCCTTCCCTCGGCGAGCCCGGCCAGGAGCAGGCATGAGTTCACCGGCTCCCCGTCGAGCAGCACGGTGCAGGCGCCGCAAAACCCCTGCCCGCAGCCGAACTTCGCCCCCGTGTACCCCTCCCGGCGAAGCAGGTCGAGGAGGACCTCACCCGGCTCCGCCTCGACCGTCCTTGCGACCCCGTTTATGGTGAACGTCATCTTCACGACCGTGCCCCCCCCGCCTGCGGCGCGCCCGCCGCGGCGAACGCCTTCTCGAGCGCCCTGCGCGCTACGACCGCCGCAAGCCGCTTCTTGTACTCCGATCCGGCTCGGATGTCCCTCACCGCCTTCACCTCTTCGACGGCCGCCGCGGCTGCCTCCCGGATGCGCTCGGCGGAGGGCGTCCCGCCCTCGAGCGCCTCCGCCGCCCGCTGGGAGACGCGGGGGGGAAGCTGCAGCCCCCCGAGCGCGAGCCTGGCCGAGGCGCACACCCCGCCGCGGCCGAGTTCCACGCAGGCGGCCGCCGAGACCAGCGCGAAGGTGTTCTCCGTTTCGCAGAACTTCTCGTACGCCGCGGAGGCCTATGACGCCGTGATCCTGGCGGCCCTAGCGGCCGCGGCGGCGGGGACAGACGCCGGCGTGGAGATGGCCAAGCAACTGGTGCCCAAGGTCGTCAAGATCCTGGCCGACGGTGGCGGCAATCTGAACATTGGGGTAATTGGCCGAGCCAAGGAGCAACTTGCCCGTAGCTTGGGCGTGGCTGTCGCCGAGATCGAAGGAGCGGTTCCAACGGCATTGTCCGCTCAGGTGCGGCGCAAAGCGGGCTTAGAGTTCACGGCCTTGGACAGCCAGCGCCGCGCCGCCGCCATGGCCAATCGGCGCAAGCAGCTCGCGCACTTTTGGTTCAAGCACAAGCACGGGTTCTTG
>CALLYX010000101.1 GCA_937858775.1 uncultured bacterium
GAAGACGAGCTGCGTCGTGGCGGGCGCCGATCCCGGCTCGAAGATCGAAAAGGCGAAGGCGCTCGGCGTGAAGATCGTCACGGAGGCGGAGTTCGTGGAGATGCTGCCGCCGGCGGATGAGGGGCGCGGCGCCGGGCCGCGATCGGCGACGTAGAAGTCACTCGCGGCGCGGGGCCGCGCTGGGCCCGCCGATGGTCGCTCGGGGGGATCCGCCCCTTTTCCCCCCGCATATCGACGCGACAAGCGCCGCGAGGGCCAGGAGGGATATCCCCGCGCCGGCCCGCAGCCCGGGCGGCGTATAGCAGAGGCGTATCGAGTGCCTCCCGGGCGGCAGGTAGACCCCGCAGAATATCCCGTTCAGCCGTTCCACCGCCCTCGCGGCCCGGCCGTCGCGGGCGCTCCATCCCGGCGCCCAGATCTCACGCGTGCAAAGATACGCCTGCCCACGCGTCTCGACCTCGACCTCCAGGAGGCCGGGGGCCTCCCGCGTGACCCGGGCCGTCCTGAACGCCTCTCCCCCGGAGAATGCGCGCGCCCCGCCGGCGGCGACGATCGCTTCCGTGAAAGGGTCGAGCGACGCGAGCGCGCCGCCCCAATCCGGCGCCCGGCAGATCCGCGCCCGCGGGACCAGCCACGCGCGCGGGAGACGATGCCTGTTCCTGTAGAGGAAGACGGTCGGCTCGATCTCGCCCCCCACGAACTGCCGATAGACCGGAACGTCCGAGTACTCGCCCAGGAGGCAGAATCCGGGTAGATCGCGGGGCGAGCGGGAGAGGACTATCCCGGCGCCGAGGAGGGAGAGCATCCCGGGCGAGGCGATCGCCCCCGCGCCGAGCGACCAGCGCGGCAACGGGCCCCGCCCCCCCGACATCCGGTCCAGGTAGCGGGCGTATGCGGTGAGGTTGACGGGCGTGTAGCCGTCCACGCGCCCGATCCGGAGGCGCGTGCTTCGGTAGTGAGGGAAGACGGTCCAGAATGCCGCCGCCGGCGGCGGCGTCATGTCGAGCAGGCGCCCCCCCGCGCGCTCGCCGGCTACGGCGGCGGCCAGCGGGGATCGGGGATATAGCTCGGCGAGCGGATGGACCTCGATGAAAAGGCGGGAGGATAGGAGGAGCTCGATGAAGGCCGCAGATAGGAGCGCCGCGGCGAGGACGCGCGGGCCGACGCGGCGGCGCTCGCGCAGCGCGCAGACGAGGCAGACCGGCGGGATGAGCAGGAGAGAGAAGAGGAGCGAGCGCGCGGCGCCCCTCGCGAAAAGGTACGCGCCTAGTTCGATGTCGGCGGCGTCGAGACCCGCGGCCTGCGACGCCCCGAAGAACTCCCCGAACCGGCGAATATACTCCCGGGCGAGCGCGCCGTAATCCGCGCCCCGCAGCGCGGCGAGCAGGAGGGCGTAGACGAGCACCCCCCCCGCGAGGACGGCGAGCCATCCCGCGGCCCGTCCCTTTCCAGCGACTGAGGCGTCGAACGCGCGCGCCGCTATAACGGCGAGGAAGAACGAGGCGATGTAGAGCATCCGTCCCGGGTTGCGGAACTGCCC
>CALLYX010000102.1 GCA_937858775.1 uncultured bacterium
TCGTCGTGGCGGGGGTCTTCCGCGCGGAGCAGGTCGAACCCGGGCGGCGTCTCTCGCCGGAGAGGCTCGCCGCCGACATCGGGGGGAGGGGCGTGGAGGCGCGCTGCATCGAGAGGGCGGACGACATACTCGCGGCGCTCATCTCGGAGTGCCGGGAGGGAGACGTCGTCCTCGTCATGTCGAACGGGGATTTCGAGAAGCTCCCGGAGCGACTGATCGCCGGGCTCGGGGGCGGGGGCATGCCTTCGACGGACACGCCCGCCGGGCGCGGCTGAAAGTGCCATGGCGCCGGTCTCCCTCGCCGCGCGCCACCCGCGCCCTTCAACGGCCGCGCCGCGCCGTCACGGCGAGATCGTCCGGCGGCAATAATCGATCTCCTTCATGAGGTTGCGCACCACCGAGTAGGCGGCCTTCTCGATGGAGTTGACATCGAACTCGGCCTGTTCCCTCGTGTCCGTCTTGTAGATCAGGCGCCCCGTCCTCGGATCGACGAGCTTCATCCGCGCGTAGACGACCTTCTGGCTGACGAGCTTGGGCTCGAGCGTGAACGGGAGCGGCTCCTCCTCCGGCACAGGCCCCAGTTCCTCCGTCATATCCGCCTGGAGCAAGGCGTCGGCCCGCCCCGGGGAGGCGGCGACGCGGATGCGACCCCTGCCGCGCCTGCGCAACTCGTCGATGAGGCACTTCCGCATCTCCGCGGCGTCCTCCTCGCTCCGAGCGCCGCGCACGTCCTCCACGCAGACGCTCCTCACCTTGAGCAGACGCGCCATCATCTCGGGGTGATTCGCGTAGTAGCGCGCCATCGCCCGCTGTTGTCCCGCGCACGCCGCGAGCGCGGCGCAGCAACAGACGGCGAGCGGGGCTACGGCCCGGTTCGCTCCGTACCTCATGGGGCCCTCCCTCCTTGAAGCGGGTTCCAGCGCCGGATTGTAGCGCGCCCCCGGCGCCCCCAACAACAGAAAAGGCCTTCGAGCGGCTAGGGGGCGGCCGCCCGGCGCATCGCCCCCCATCCCCCCGACCGCCGCATCCTATCTTTCGCCCGCGCGCCGGCGGCCGGCGGCGCCCATCAGCGCTTCAGCCGCACGACGTTGACGGCCTGGGGAC
>CALLYX010000103.1 GCA_937858775.1 uncultured bacterium
GCCGAGGCGATTCGGCGCGGCCTCGCCGGCCTCGAGCGGCTCGCCGGGATACCGGGCACGGTCGGGGGGGCGGTGCGGATGAACGCCGGGGCGTTCGGCGCGGCGATCGGCGACTTGACGACGTGGGCCCGCCTCGCGGACGCGGACGGCGTGAGGCGCGTCGAGGGTCGGGATATGGGGTTCGGCTACCGCAGGTGCGAGGCGGCGGCGTCGGGAGTAGTGGTCGAGGCGGGGTTCGTCCTGGGGCCCTCCGATCCGCGCCGGCTCGCGGCCGAGGCGGAAGCGTGCGCCGCGCGCAGGGACGCCCGGCTCCCGAAGGAGCCGAACGCGGGCTGCGTATTCAGGAACCCGGGCGAGGGGCCCGCGGCCGGGGAACTCATCGACCGGGCTGGATTCAGGGGGGCGCGCGAGGGCGGCGCGGAGGTCCATCCCGCGCACGCCAACGTGATAGTGAACCGGGGGGGCGCGACGGCGGCGGATGTCCTGGCGCTGATGCGAAGGATCGCGGACAGGATCCGGGAGGAGACAGGGGTCTCGCTGGAACCGGAGGTCGTCGTTGTGGGGGAAGAGGCCGCGGCGGGCGCGTGAACCGGCGGTCGGTCGGCAGGATCGGTTTGCCGCAGCGGCGGGATCGAAGGGGGAAGGGGATGAGGTTCAGGCGGAACGTCAAGCTGACGAAGAGGCGTCGCAGGATCGTCTTCAACGTCGACGTGGCCAAGCGGCGCAAGGGGCGGAAGGGCCGACCGGCGGGGCGGGGTCCGGCGGCGCGGAGGTGGGCGGCCTTCGCCGCCGCGGCCGCAGCCGCGCTGTGCGTATTCGGGCCGGCGATCGCGCGCGGACGATTCAATTCCCCCCCGCGCTTCACCGTGCGCACGATCGAGGTGACAAACGAGGATCTGCTGACGAGGGGCGAGATAGCCGCCCTCTCCCGCGCGCGCGTCGGCGACAACCTTCTCGACGCCGATCTCCAGGCCATACGGGAGCGGCTCCGCGCGCACCCGGACATACGCGACGCGGTGGTGAGCCGGAGAATACCGGGCGGGATCCTGATACGGGTCTACGAGCGGACCCCCGTCGCCGCACTGTACGCGGGGGAGACGCGCCACGTCCTCGACGAGGAGGGCTGCGTCCTCTCCCGGAAGAAGGCGTGCGCGAGCCGCGCCCTGCCCGTGATAGCCGGGATCCCTGCGGAGGCCGTGCGCGCCGGCGGACGCCTTCGGTCCGCCGCCGCCCGGCGGGCGCTCGATGTCGTGAAGGGGTACCAGGAACTGGGCCTCGACAGGCAGATCGATCTCGTGAGCGTGGAGATGGGCGACCCGGACAATATCGTCCTTCGCACCGGGACGATCGACGAGATACGGCTCGGCGGCGACAATATCGCGGATCGCCTCAAGACGCTGTCGTTCGTGCTGGCGCAGCGGAAGCTCCGCGGGCTCGACGCCCCGGCGAGCTACATGGACCTGCGGTGGAAGGATGTCGCGGAGATGCCGGCGCAGAGGGATGCCGTCTCGATGCGCTGACCGCCCCGCGCTGGGCGGCTTGAAGGGGGGAATGATGGCGCACGGTTCTAATCTCATCATAGGATTGGACATAGGCACGACCAAGATCAGCACGGTCGTCGCGGAGATCGACAGGGAGTCCCGTTCGCTGCGGGTCATAGGCATCGGTCACGCCGCGTCGCAAGGCCTCCGCAAGGGGGTGGTGGTGGACATGGAGAAGGCGGTCGGCGCCATAACCCGCTCCGTAGAGGACGCGGAGAAGATGGCGAACGTGGAGATACACTCCGTCTTCGCCGGCATCACGGGCGGGCACGTGAAGAGCTTCAACAGCCGCGGCGTGGCGGCGGTCGGCGAGGGCGGGGAGATCGTCCAGAAGGACGTCGATCGCGCGGTCGCCGCGGCGCGCGCGGTCTCCCTCCCGGCGGACCGGGAGATATTGCACACGATCCCGCAGGAGTTCACCGTGGACGGCCAGGCGGGGATCAAGGAACCGGCGGGGATGTCGGGGGTGCGCCTGGAGGCAGAGGCGCACATAATCACCGGGACGATCACGGCGGCGCAGAATATCATCAAGGCGATCAACAAGGCGGGATTCGAGGTGGAGGATATCGTGCTCGGATCCCTGGCATCCAGCATCGCCGTCCTGAGCGAGGA
>CALLYX010000104.1 GCA_937858775.1 uncultured bacterium
GGTGTCGGGCTGCTGCGCAGCGAGTTCATCTTCCAGGGCCGGACGACCGCGCCGACGGAAGCCGAGCAGGCCCACAGCTACGCCGACTGCGCCCGCGCCCTGATGCCCGGGCAGCCGCTGGTCATCCGCACCCTCGACGTGGGTGGGGACAAACCGTTGCCGTACCTTCCCCTACCCGTGGAGGAGAACCCGTTTCTCGGCGTGCGCGGCATCCGCGTCGGCGACGGCCTCAGCCTGACCTGGCGCGACGTCACCGAACGCTACGACGCGGCCGACGCCCTCGCGGAGAGCGAGAAGCGCTACCGCTACCTCGCCGAGCATGCGTCAGACGTCGTCTACTTCGCGGGTCTCGACCGCCGCGCGCCGGGCGTGCTGCGACCCCGCTCGGAAACGGCTCGCGGGGCCCGGCCGTGGGGCGCGGAGGCGCCCCGCGGAACGCGTGGCAGAGGGCGAGGGCCAGCGCGTCCGACGCGTCGGCGGGGCGCGGCTCCTCGGCGAGTCCGAGAAGCGATTTCATCATGTATTGCACCTGGCCCTTCCGCGCCCCGCCGCGGCCCATCACCGCCTTCTTGACCCGCCGCGGCGCGTACTCGTGCACCGCCGCGCCGTTTTCGGCCGCAACGAGCATCGCGATGCCCCGCGCCTCGCCGAGTTTCAGCGCCGACGCGACGTTCCGCCGGAAGAAAACCCCCTCGATCGCCATCTCGGCCGGGCGATGGGCGGCGAAGATCCTCCCCAGCTCCCGGTGGAGCCGGAGGAAACGGGCGGGGAGCGGCTCGGACGGCCGGTTCCTTATGCAGCCGCAGCCGACAAAGGAGACGCGCCCGGCCTCCTTCTCCACGATCCCGTAGCCGGTCACGAGGGTGCCCGGGTCGATGCCGATGATCCTCACGCCCCCCCCGCCCGCTCCCTCCTGGCCGCGGCCTCGACGAGCTCGTCCGGCAGGTCCGCGTTCGTGAAGACGTTCTGCACGTCGTCGTGGTCCTCGAGCTCCTCCACCAGGTCGAGCAGTTGCTGCGCGTCCCTTCCCGACACGGCCACGGTGCTCTTCGGGATAAGCGCGACCTCCGCCACGGTGTACTTGATTCCCTGGGCGTCGAGGGCCTTCTTGACATCCTCCACCGCCTCCGGCCTCGTGTAGATCTCGTACGACTCCTTCTCCTCGGCGCTGCAATCCTCCGCCCCGGCGTCGAGCGCCAGGGCGAGGAGCTGGTCCTCCTCCACGGCGCTCTTCTCCACGGCTATGAACCCTTTCTTGGCGAAATTCCACGCTACGGAACCGGCCCCCGCCATCCGCCCCTTCTTCTTGTCGAAGATGTTGCGGATCTCGGAGGATGTCCGGTTCTTGTTGTCCGAGAGGCAGTTCACTATGAGGGCGACCCCGCCCGGGCCGTATCCCTCGTAGGCGATCTCCTCGTAGGCCACCCCCGGCAGTTCGCCGGTCCCTTTCTTGATCGCCTTTTCTATGTTGTCCGAAGGCATGTTGAACTGCTTCGCCTTGGCGACCACCGCGCGGAGGCGGGGGTTCGATCCCGGGTCACCGCCGCCGAGCCTGGCCGCTACGCTGATCTCCCGGACGAACTTGCTGAAGACCTTGCCGCGCTTCTGGTCCGCCGCGCCCTTCTTGTGCTTGATGCTCGCCCATTTTGAATGCCCGCTCATCGATCGTCCCTCCGCGACGCCGCCGATCCCAACGCATTATACGAGATTCCAGCCCCGGCGGAAAAGCCAAAGTCGGGCCCGCGCGGCTGGAATCACGGACGACCGGCTTCAAACGGGTGGAATGCCCGGGCGCGGATCGTCGGGCATCCGCCTTTCGCCGGCCCCATTGCCGTTTATCGCCCCCCCCCATGCCCGGCCTCAACTCCTCCCCCAGGAACTCCCTCGACGCGCGGCCCGACCATTCCTGTATCCAGCCGCGCCGGAGCCCGGAGCGGCGAAGCGCCTCCTCCGCCTCCGCGAACTCGCGCCGGGTCAGCCTCCGGCCGAGAACCGGGTCGCCGAGCGCCCTGAAGCACGGCGTGTACTGGCTCATCAGGCTCACCGACGCCTCCTTGGAGATCTCATCCGCGAGGAAGCGGAGTACCGCGCCTGTCCCGGCGAGCCCGCCGGGACAGGCGCGGTACTCCGCTTCCTCGCGGATGAGATCTCCAA
>CALLYX010000105.1 GCA_937858775.1 uncultured bacterium
GTTTGTAGGCTGCAATGTCATCCTGCCCGCGCTGCTGACCGGCAACACCGTGCTGTACAAGCCCTCCGAATACGCCACCATGACCGGGCTGGAAATCACCCGTCTGGTTCACGAGGCCGGTGTGCCGCAAGACGCCATGATCTGCCTGGTGGGGGGAGGAGCCGTGGGCGCCGCCTTGCTGGAGCAAAAGGTGGATGGCGTGTTTTTCACCGGCTCCTACGCCACGGGCAAGCGCATTGCGCAGACAGTGGGAGACCGCTTCGTCAAGCTCCAGCTGGAGTTGGGGGGTAAAGACCCCACCTACGTTTGCGAGGATGCAGACATCATGAACGCTGCCGAATCGCTGGCAGATGGGGCCATGTACAACACCGGGCAAAGCTGCTGCTCGGTCGAGCGCATCTACGTGCACAGGTCGATCCACGCGGCGTTCGTCGACGCGTTCGTCGCCGAGGTGAAGGGCTACCGGGCCGGCGATCGCACGGCCATAGGCGCCAATGTTGCCGATCTCGATGTAGTCGCCTTCCTTGATCCCCGCGGGCAGCATGAACGGCCCCGGCATGAAGTCGAGGCTGTCGCACGTCGGTCCGGCGAGCGCGGAGAGCTGCCGCCGGCCCGCCTTGAGGACCTTGAACTGGTATTTCGCGTGGTCGAAGATCATCCCGCTCAACGCCCCGTAGACCCCGTCGTCTAGATAATACCAGTGCTTGCTCTCCCGGATCGCCTTCCCGACCACCCGCAGCACGAGAACCGCCGCGGGGCCGGCGATGAACCGCCCGGGCTCGGCGATGACGCGGAGGTTCCTGTCGAAGAGCCGGTCGAGCTCGCGGCGGATCACGCCGGCGGTCTTCTCGAACGCGTCCTCCTCGAAGTCGAAATGCCGGATCGGGAAGCCGCCCCCGATATCCAAAATATCCAGCGGGAGCTGTTTCAGCCTCGCGTCGCGGAATATGATGGAGGCCATCTCGAGGGCGTCCACGTAGTTGCCGAAGTGGACGCACTGGCTCCCGACGTGGAAGCTGACCCCGGCCGGCTTCAGGCCGAGCCGGTGGGCCTTGATGAGGAGCGGAACGGCGTCGGCGGGGTCGGCGCCGAACTTGAGCGAGAGTTCCACGATCGAGCCGACGTTCGGCACCTTGATCCGGACGAGGACGCGGGCGCCCGGGGCGCGCTCCGCGATCTTGTATAACTCGTACTCGCTGTCGAAGGTCGTGAGCGTGACGCCCTTGCGGGCGGCCGCGGCTATGGAGGCGGGGGGCTTTATCGTGTTTGCGAAGATGACGCGCGCGGGATCAGCCCCCGCGGCTAGCACCGCGTCGAGCTCGGCCACGGAGGCGACGTCGAACCCCGTGCCTGCCGCGGCGGCGACCTTCAATATCTCCGGGTGCGGGTTGGCCTTGATGGCGTAGAACGGCTCGACGCGCGGGAGGGCGCGCCGGAAAGACGCGATCTGCGCCCGGACGGCGGAGCGGCTCACCGCGAGGACCGGCGTGCCGTGCCTCTGGACGATCCCCCGGATCCGCTTCTCCAACGCCCGCCCGGATACCTTCTCCACAGCCCCTCCCCTTCCCTTCCCCGCATGCACAACGCTGCCTATTCTACGACATCGCCCGCCGCGGTTCAACGTTTCCACTTTTCATGCCGCAAGGGAACAGCGGGTCCTCCCATTGACCTCTTCAATCTTGAGGGAGTTCACGCTGATTCCCGCCCCTACGTATAAGAGGAAATCGAGAGGCCGTACGCCCCGCCAGCGCAGGGTCACAGGGTCAGGGTCATCACAGGGTCAGGGTCACCTATATAGGCAGAAGGCAAGCGTAAAGACACCTTGCCAATAAGGCCTGCAGACCTCTAGCACACCACAGGGTCAGGGTCACCTATAGCACACCACAGGGTCTGGATGCGTGTGCAAACGCCCTGTCCGGCGGAAACGACGGCAGGAGGGATTTGACCCTGGCTTCAGTGGGTGAGAAGGCTATTGGCGATCGAGAAGTAGACCACCACGCCCATGATGTCGCAGAGCGACGTCACGAGCGGCGCGCTCGCCGTCGCCGGGTCCCTCTTGAACCTGGTGAGCGCGAAGGGCAGCGACATCCCGATCAGGCTACCTACGACGACCACGAGCACCATGCTCAGCGCCACGACGAGCGCCAGTTTCGGCCCCCCGCGGTACATCCCGATGAACGCGACGGCGACGCCCATCGAGAGGCCCAGCGCCAGGGCCGTCGCGAGTTCCTTGAGGAGGAGGCGCGCCCAGTCCGTCAGGCGCACGTCCCCCGTGGCGAGGGCCCGCACCATGAGAGTCGCGGCCTGGGAGCCGGCATTCCCGCTGCTGTCGATGAGGCACGGCAGAAAGAACACCAGGGCGATGACCTGCGCGATCATCTCCTCGAAGAGCGCTATCACCGCGCCCGAAAAGAGGTTGACGAAGATCAACAGCAGCAGCCAGAAAATCCTCCTCCGGTAGAGGAGGGAGACGGGCGCATCGCGGAGGTGCTCGATCACCCTCTCGGCGCCCGGTTGGACGCTGATGCCGCCGATCCTCTGGAAATCCTCCGTTGTCTCCCGCTCCTGGACATCCATGAGGTCGTCCACCGTCACGATCCCCAGCAGGATGTTCTCCGAATCCACGACCGGGAGGGCGACGAGGTCGTAGCGCCGGATGATCCTGACTGCCTCCTCGCAGTCATCGAAGGCCGAGACGCTCACGAAGTTGCGGCTCATCAGCCGCTCGACCGTCTCGTCGGGGTCGGCCAGAATGAGCCGGCGGAGCTTGATGTCGTCGAGGAGAAGGCCTTTTTCGTCCGTTATGTAGACCATGTTGACGGTCTCGCTGTCCTTCCCCCATTGCC
>CALLYX010000106.1 GCA_937858775.1 uncultured bacterium
CCCTGCACGAGGGCGCTCACCCTGCCGCGGAGGTGCGCGGGGATGATATTGTAGAGCATCTGGCAGCCGGGCTTGTAGAAGGCGGCGTCGATCACCTCGATCCCCGTCCGCCCCGCCGCCGCGGCGGAGATCCGGAAGCTCGCGAGGAGGCTCCCGAAGGCGAACAGGTACCCGGCCGGGTATGCGAGAAGGACGTTGACGATCCCGAAGCGGCGGAAGGCGCGGCCGGCCACGAGAACCTGGCAGGCGAGGATAAGGATGTTGAACGACCCCTTGAAGCGGCCGAAGAAGCCGAAGAGGGAGGCCTCGGAGTGGTACGTCCTGTCGGCCAGGTAGTTGAAGACGTACTCGTAGATAGGTCCCACGATCCCGGGCAGGAGGGCGAGGAGCATCAGGTAGCCGAGCAGCGACCCGCTGCGGCGCCCGAACAGCTCCCGCCGGACGAACTTCCCGAGCGACGCCATCGTCACCGACTCCGCCGCGGTGAAGGCCACCGGCGAGAGCCGGCTCACCTGCCGCCTCCCGAATCCGATCAGGCCCCACGATACGAGCATCCCGGCGGCCGTGAAGAGGACGACGTTGTCCGTCCCGGTGAGACCCCGGACCGCCGCGCTCGAGAGGCTCCCCGCGATCGTTCCGATGACCGCCCCGCCCCCGATGAGCGGGAAGAGGCGGCGCGCCTTCCGCGTGGAGTAGATGTCGCTCGCGAGCGTCCAGAAGACGATGTAGAAGACGTACTTCATCTGCTTGACGACGATGTAGATGAGCGGGTAGGCGAGGGGCAGCCCCAACGCGACGAGGAGGCGCAGGCAGACCAGCGTCACTGCGAAGACGAGGAGGAGGTGCGAGACGAGGCGGGTTCGCGCGGCGCGGTCCACGACGGGGTTGAGCGCGAAGAGCAGGGCCAGGAAGACGAGGGAGTTCAGGAAGTAGGTCGTGGGGAGGTAGCCGACGCCGAACCGCTTGAGGAAGACCGTCTCGGAGAAGTTCTCGTTGATGATCTGGCAGAACTGGAATAGGGCGATAGTCCCGATCATCAGCAGGAGCAGCGGCTGCTCGGGGCGGCGGACCTTTAGGAGCTTCTCGATCGGGATGCCCATGCGCGCGCGGTTCCGGGGTTGTCCCCCCGCCATCCTTCTTTACCGTGTCACCCCGGCGAAGGCCGGGATCCCCCCTGCGGCGCCAGGCCGTAGAACTCCAGGATCCTCTTGCGACGCTCCATCAGCGTGCGGAAGACGTAGTCGGCGTCCGCGGGGCTGGTGTACCTGGCGAGGTCCACCGCCGCCCGAACCTGCTCGCCGGTGTAGCTCGCGATGAGCCCCGCCGCCCAGAGCCCGTCCTCCCGAGTCATCTCCGCCCACGCTAGGTTCGGGTAGTTGGAACGGTACCGGTCGACCGGGAAGCGGCTGTCGAAATAGCCCACCGCCTCGCTGAACTGCCTCCCGTCCGCCGGCCACGGCCTGCGCCTCAATCCGGCGATATCCATCGGCTTCAGGACCGGCCAGAGAAGGATCTCCCCGAAGTCCACGTAATACTCCCAGCCGTCCCGCGGTTCCTTGGTGCGGATGTTCCAGGACCCCAGGGAGCCGCCGAAGTCGAAGATGTAGTAGCGCGTGAGCGGGACGCCCTCGACCTCGCACACGCTTATGCCCGTGTTGTGGTCCACCCAGTCGGTGTTGTGCAGCCAGCCGGCGAAGATCATGGTGGCGCGGATCTCCCGCCGGTCCTTGAAATCCCGGTAGGACCAGTGCCCCTTGAACCCCTTGACGAGCCTCGTCGCCACACCCCGGCGGCCGTCGAATTGCGGATTCCCCGTCCCGGAGATGGAGACGATCGAGCTGGAGGCGATGTTGTAGCCGGCCATGCGGACGAGGGTGGAGCCGATGACCTCCGCCGCGGTCTCCTGTTCCAGCATCCCGGGCGGGTCGACGATGACGATATACTCCTCCCCGCGCTCGTCCCTGCCGTAGAACCCCTCCGACTTTCCCTCCTTCTTCCTGCCGGTTATCGTTATCCCGCCGCGCGGCGCGATGAGGGCGTCCTCGGCGGCGAGCGACTCGGGGGAGATAGAGGCGATGTCGCGGTTGATGAAAAGGGCCGAGTCGGGGACGCCCCCGGAGGGGGTCGCGTCGGAGGCCCCGCGCGGCCTCCCGACGAGCCTCCGGACGTTCCGGCAGAGGTTGAAGAGGCGGAGGAAGCGGTGGTAGATGGTGTTCTCTATCCAGGCCCCGTCGAAGAAGAAATCCCCCTGGATATCCTCGCAGCGGCTCTTGATGCCGACGAAGCTTGCGTAATCGATCCGGTCCCGCGCGAGCTCGGCCTCCATCCGCTCCACCCGTCCGCGGATCTCCGCGCGCCGGTCCGCGCCGCCGGCGCGGGAGAGCTCGTCCTTCGCGCGCGCCCATTCCGCCACGCGCCCCAGGACGGCGCCGACCCGCGCCTCCCGCTCCCGGGGATCCGCCCCGGCATCCGCGCCGAGGAGCACGACGCACGCCGCCGCGAGCCACAATCTGCGCATCATCCCCTCCTCCGCATTCCGCGGCGCCCGCGGCCTCCGCCGGCCATTCCATACCCGCCGCGCCGCTCTCCCCGTCTCATCCCCCGCGCGAAACAGCGCGGCCGGGCGGACCGCCCGCCGGGTCCTGGCCGAAAAAGCGGGCGAGGGCGCCGTACAACTCCGGGTGCCGCCCGCGCAGCCGCCGCGGCTGTCCGAAGAAATACTCCACCGCCACCGCGAAGAACTCCGCCTCGTTCTCGGCGGCGTAGGGGCGGAGCATGGAACGCCCGCGTACCACCCTCTCCATCTCCGCGCGGATCAGGGCGAGCCATTCCCCCACGGCCCCGCGCGCCAGCGTCCTCGGCACGCCGTTCGGCCCTCCGCCCTTCTCGTCCAGCAGGTGCGCGAACTCGTGGAGCACGACGTTGCTCGATTCCCCCGGGCGCCGCCACCCCTCGCGCACTGCGTCCCGCGCCAGGATCACCGGGCCCTGCCCGACCGTCTGCCCGTCGAACGCCCCCCCCGGCGTGCACCGGAAATCCTCGCCGAAGCTCCCCGGGTAGAGAAGGATCGCCCGGCCGCGCGGGAGCTCCCACTCCGGCTGGCCGTGCAGCAGGATCGCGGCCCCCGCCCCGACGAGCGCCCGGAGCTCATCGGTGACGCGCACCCCGCCCACCCCCTCGACGGGGTGTTCGTCGAGGAACCAGCGCAGGTCCCGCTCGAACCGGGCGCGCCCCGGCCCGTCGAGCCCGCGATAGAAGCGCACCTCGCGGATGAGGACCTCCCGCCACGAGGCCGGGATCCCCTCGCGGGCGAGGCGCATCATCTGGTTCAGGTGTGCGATTCGGTGCTTGCCCCGCGCCACGGAAGCGCGGAGACGGGCCGCTTCGGAACCCAGTTCCTCGCCGTAGTCCTCGCAGGTGATCTCGCGGCGCAGCACGATGGAG
>CALLYX010000107.1 GCA_937858775.1 uncultured bacterium
GTACGGGTATCCCCAGGAAGCCCAGAAATATCTGGATTCCATCTGCACGCTGGTTCGTCCCGACGGGGAGTTGAAGACGGCCTTTGGATTGTCGGATTCGGGCACTCTGCTGGCGGCCTTGGAAGACCATTATCACTATACGCGCGACAAGGAGTGGCTGGCCCGAGTGGCGCCGACCATCGTGAAGGTGTGCGACTGGTGCATCGCGCGGCGGGCCAAGGAGAAGCAAGGGCAGAAGCCCGATTCGCCCACGTGGGGCCTGATCAAGTATCGTCCCAGCGGCGACTATCCCGAGCCGGACTACAGCTTCCTTTCCGACACGGCGTTGTGCGTGGGCCTGGAGGCGGCGGCCCGCGGGAGGCGGGGCGCCGAACGGTAAGGCGCCCCCTCGGAAGGCGCGGATTACTGCGGCTCGCCTTGATCCGCAGCGGGTCGACCCCTCCCCGGCATTTCCGCCCGGGGCCGCCACCGGTATTGCGGGCGCGGGGCTGTTGTGGTATATGTGAAAACCTGAGCGGCGAGCGGGCCGCAACAACCCGTGCCGGGGGGAGGCGCTTCAGTATGGAATTCAAATACGTCGGCAAGAACATCGCGAGGCCCGACGCGGCCGCCAAGGCCACGGGCAGGGTCCAGTTCCTAGACGACATCAGGCTGCCCGGGCTGCTCCATATCGCGTTCCTCAGGCCAGAGCACGCCCATGCCAGGATCGTCTCGATCGACACCTCCGAGGCGGAGAGGTGCGAGGGGGTGGTGAAGGTCGTCACCGGGAAGGATTGCAAGTTCCGGTACGGGGAGAACATGAAGGACCGCCTGCCGCTCGCGGTGGGGAAGGTCCGCTGGATAGGCGAACCGGTCGCCGCCGTGGTGGCGGAGAAGCTCCACCAGGCCCGCGCCGCCGTGGCGAAGATCAAGGCGGTCTACGAGCCGCTCCCCGTCTACGTCGACGCGCGGGACGCCCTGAAGAAGGACGCCGTGTTGATCCACGAGGAGGCGCCGAGGTTCGTCCACCTCCCGGGGATGGAGCCTGTCCCGGGCACCAACATAGCGACCCGTTACACCCTGAGGAAAGGCGATGTCGAGAAGGGGTTCGGCGAGGCGGATGTCGTGCTGGAGGGCGATTTCAACTACCCGTTCGGCTCCTCGGCCGCCATCGAGCCGCACGGGGCGATCGCGTGGTTCCACGAGGACAAGACGATCGAGATCTGGTCGTCGTCGATCTGCCCGTTCATCGTGCGGGAGGACGTAGCCCTCGTCTACGGCGTCCCGGTCTCCGATGTCAGGGTGCATATACCGGAGGTGGGGGGGTGCTTCGGATACAAGTCGGACGTGACGATCGAGCAGACGGTGGCGTACGTCGCGAGCTTCGTCCCCGGGCGCCCGGTGAAGTGGGTCGCCACGCGCCGGGAGGACCTCCTGAGCACGCTGATCGGGCACGGCATGAGGACGCTCATCAAGATCGGCGCGAAGCGGGACGGGACGCTGACCGCCCTCAAGACGACCATCCTCCACTCGACGGGCGCCTCGATGGACACCGGGATACACGTCCTCATCGCCGCGACGCACAACTCGACCGGGGCGTACGAGTTTCCGAACTGCCACCTCGAGGGGCTCGCCGTCTACACCAACACCCCGCCCGTCGGGGCGTACCGGGGCTACGGCCACCAGGAGTCGCAGTTCGCGGTGGAGCGGATGATGGATATGCTGGCGCGGAAGCTGGGGATGGACCAGTTCGCGCTCCGCGAGAAGAACTACCTCGGCCCCGGCAAGGTGACCTCCCTCGGCGAGCGCCTGTGGGAACACAACGGCAACGTTCGGAGATGCGCCGAGATCGTGCGGGGGGCGGTCTTCTCCAAGCCGAAGAGGACCGCGGAGGATGACCGGTACTGGTACGGCCGCGGCTTCGCCGCGCTGATGAAATCCCCGAAGGGGGCGTCGTTCTCGTCGAAGTCGTGCTATCTCAAGTACAACAGCGACGGGAGCGTATCGATCAACATGGGCGGCGCGGAGGTCGGCCAGGGCCTGCGGAACGTGGTGCGGCAGGTCGCGGCGGAGAAGCTGCAGATCGCCCCCGAGCGGATCCGCGTCTACACGGAGATCGACACGCAATTCTCCCCGTGGGAGTGGCAGACGATCGGGTCGATGTTCACGATCCAGGGCGGCCGGGCGGTACTGAGGGCGTGCGAAAAGGCGATCGCCCAGATGAAAAAGACCGCCGCGCAGGTCCTCCGGGTGGACGAGGACCGGCTGGTCTTCGCAGGCGACAGGATATACCTGGACCACGATCCAGGCGTCTTCGTCGAGGTGGCGAGGCTCGCGCGCGGCTACACGTACGACGACGGGGTGACAGTGGGCGAGGTGGTGCACACCACCGCGGACGCGCGCCTCCCGCGGCAGTCCAACCCGGACGCGTGCGGCCAGGGGACGATGGGGATCACCTACACCTTCGGCGCCCAGGCGTGCGAGATCCGGATCGAGAAGAAGACCGGCAGGGTCATCGTCGACCATGTCGCGTCGTGCTTCGACGTGGGTCGGGTGATCAATCCCAGGCAGATCCGCGGGCAGGTCGCCGGCGGGGTCATGATGGCGCTCGGCGCCTCCCTCTGCGAGGAGCTGAGGTTCGCCCCGGACGGGAAGGCGGAGAACCCGCACTTCTCGAAGTACCGCTTCCCGACGATCAAGGACGCGCCGGCGAGGCAGACGGTGGAGTTCGTGGAGACGCCGGAGCCGATAGGCCCGTTCGGGGCGCGCGGGATCGGGGAGCACCCCGTCATCGGCGTCGCCCCGGCGATCCTCAACGCGGTCTACGACGCCATCGGGGTGGATTTCAGCGAGATACCGGTGACCCCGGACAAGATCAAGAACGCGCTCCAGCAGAAGGGGAAGTGACCATGGCAGAGAAGATCACCTTTACCGTCAACGGCGTCGTCCGCTCCGTCGAGCTGGAGGGGTGGGAGAAGGCGATAGACGTGCTTCGCGAGCGCCTCGGCCTCACCGGCACGAAGCGAGGTTGCGACGACGCCACGTGCGGCGCATGCACGATCATCATCGACGGCGTCGCGAAGCGGAGCTGCGTCCTCCCGGGAAAGAAGCTCGACGGGACCGTCGTCACCACCATCGAGGGGATGTCGGAGGGGACGGCGCTCCACCCGATCCAGGAGGCGCTCATCGAGACCGGCGCGGTGCAGTGCGGCTACTGCATCCCCGGGATCGTCATGACGCTCCACGCCCTCTTCGAAAAGAGCCCGGAAGCGCCGGAAGCGGAGATCATCGAAGCGCTCTCCAGGCATCTCTGCCGCTGCACCGGCTACGAGGCGATCCTCGAGGGGGCGAAACTCGCCCAGAAGAAGCTCGCCGCCGCGAAGAAGGGCGGATGATGCCCGGCCCGCCCGCGGGAAATGGCCCGCCTCGCAGGCGGGCCATCTGGTCCACCCGCGAGGCGGACCCGAAGTGGGCATGGCGGAGGGGGGCGGTGTCGGCCCCGAACGGCGTGTACGGCGCGCCCGACCGATGAGAACCCCGGAGCGGCCCGATGAGCGCGGGTGCAAAGAAGGCGAAGCCATCCCCGGTCGCCGTCCTGTTCTCCGGGGGGGCGGATTCCACCGCCGTCGCGGTGCACCTCCTGGGGGAAGGGCGCGAGGCGCACCTCCTCACCTTCGACAACGGCGCGGAGAAGTGGCTTGAGCTCGCGGAGTACAAGGCGGGCTTCATCAGGAAGCGGTTCCCCGGCGCCTGCACGTGGAAGCTCCTCGACTCGACCCGCCTTTTCCGCGAGCTCGCCGTCGCCCCTATGGCGGAGGACATAAGGCGATTCGGGAAGGGCGGCAACCTGGTCTGCTGCGGGTGCAAGCTCGCGATGCTCTCCGAGGCGGTCGTCTACTGCCGGAGGAGCGGAATCCGGGAGCTCGCCGACGGCTTCCAGAGGGGACAGGGGTATTACCCCGAGCAGACGGCCGACTACATGGTTCCGGCGGACCGGTTCGCCCGTTCCTTCGGAATCAGGTGCATCCACCCCTTCTGGGACCGGCCCGGCCCGGAACAGGAGCGGGTCGCGCTCGCCGCCGCCGTCCCGCCCGCCCCCGTGCAGCCGTGGTGCCTCTTCGGCGGCAACCCGATCCTCGAAAAAGGCGACATTCGCGCCTATGTCGAAAGCAAGCTCCCGGCCATGCGCGCCCACGTGGCATCGGCCCTGGGCCGGAAGAGGGGTTGACGGGACGGGGCGGCGGCGCCTTTGCCGCGCTCGTCGCGGTCGCGTAGAATAGGGCCGTTGCAAGGCGCCCCGGGCGCGGTTTGGGCGGATCCTCGAGGTCCAGGGGGGGATGCGT
>CALLYX010000108.1 GCA_937858775.1 uncultured bacterium
ACACCGTGGCGGGGGTCTTGATCCAAGCATTTCCCGACACGCCCAAGGATGTCTTTCAGGAAACCGTCGATCGCGTTTCAGCCGATTGGCGAGAGCGCATTGTTCAGAAACCGCCCAATTCGGCGAGCGAGGTGTGGGCTTTCATTGGCGCCACAGACCTCATTTCGACCGAGTACCCCATTGAATTCAAGTGCCGATGCTCACTGGAGCGCGCCCGCGACGTGGCGGGCGCGGCGCGCTACCGGGTCGAGCCGTACGCGGCGGCCGCAGACGTCTCCAACCTGCCGGGAAGGGTCGGAGTGGGCGGCTGGACATGGTATACCGGCTCGGCCGCATGGATGTACCGCGCCTGGATCGAGGAGGTGCTCGGCATGGACGTCGCGGGCGGGGCGCTCACCGTCGACCCGGTCATCCCGCCCGGGTGGAAGCATTTCGGCATCCGATACCGCCGCGGCGAGGCGCTCTACGAAATCGACGTCGAGAACCCCGATGGGGTGTCCCGCGGGGTTTCGTGGGTCGAGCTGGACGGGCGCCGCCTAGATGACCGCCGCGTCCCGCTCGACGAGACGCCGCTCAGGCACCGCGTCGTCGTACGCATGGGCGCGGCATAGCCGGGGACGCGCCGAGAAGCCGCGCCGCGGGGGGGGGCAGGATCGAGGCCGCGTCAATCCGGCATGACCGGGAGCGGAATCCCGGTCGCCGGCGGTCCGCCCGGCCGGAATTCGCCCCGGAGAATGCGTGTGACCCAGAAGAGGCCGACGCCCCCGGCGGCGATGTCGGCGAGGAGACGGCCGGCGAAGATCCCCGCCAGGCCGAAGCACAGGCTCCCGATGGAGGCGAGGGGGAGCAGGAAGACCGCGACCCGGATCAGGTTGAGGACGGTGGCGTAGACCGGCCGGTGCATCCCGGTCAGTATGAAGCCGCAGTAGCGGTGGATCTCCATCAGCCCGTAGCCGAAGGAGGCGATGCGGACGTACAGGGAGAAGACCGCCGAGACGTCCGGGTCCCGCGTGAAGACGGCGGCCAGGAGCGGCGCCGCGAGAAATATGACCAGGGCGACGCCGAGGCCGTAGACGAACGCGAAGCCGGCGGCGTACGCCTTGGCCTGGCGGATCCGGTCTATCCTCCCGGCGCCGAAGTTCTGGCTGACGAAGGGGACCAGGGAGATGCCGAGCGCCATCGGGATGACGAAGGCGAATGTCTCGACCCTGGCGGCGGCGGAGACCGCGGCCACGGCCGCGTTGCCCCAGCGGCTCACGAGGACGACTATCACGGCCGCGGAAAAGGGCATCAGCATCATGCTGATCGAGCCGGGGACGGCGAAGCCGGTGATCCGCCTGCAGGAGCGCGTGAACAAAGAGAGCTCGGGGCGGCGGAGGCGGAGCAGGCGGTGCCTGGCCGCGAGCAGGCGCAGGACCATGAGCGTGACGACGACCTGGGCTATGACGGTGGCCAGGGAGGCCCCCCATATGCCGAGGGCCGGAAACCCCATCCAGCCGAAGATCATGACCGGGTCGAGAGCGCAGTTGAGCAGCGAACCGCCGACCATCATCAGGCTGGCGGTCCTCGATTCGCCCAGCGAGATCAAGATGCCGTTCCCCAGCATCGGCAGGGCCATGAAGACGGCCCCGGCGTACCATGGCAGCATGTAGCCGCGGATCAGGGGGAGAACCCGGTCGTCGGCACCCAGCATCCGGAAGAGCGGGTCGACGGTGAGGAAGCCGGCGATCGCGATCGCAGAGGAGACGAGGACGATCAGGATCACGCCGTGCGTGAGAAACCGGGAAGCGGCGCGGCGATCGGCCCGGCCGAGGGCATGCGAGGTGAGCGTGGTGACCCCGGTCCCTATCCCGCCCGCTATGAAGCGGAGCAGCATCGCCACCGGGAAGACGTATCCCATCGCGGCCAGCGGGAGGGTGCCGAGGCGGGCCACGAACCATGTGTCGGCTAGATTGTAGGAGTGCATCGCGAACGTCCCGGCGAGCATCGGGAAGGCCATCTGAAACAAGGTTCGCCGGACGCTGTTCCTCAGCAATATGGCCATCGAACGGGTTCTCCGGGCGGGGCCGGCCAAGCGGCCGGCACGGCATGGACGTGCGTCCCGAGGCGGACGGTGACGATCGGCGCGGCGCCGACGGATCCTTTCGGGCATGATAAGGCAATCGGCGGCCGTGTCCAGATATTTTACGCGGCCTTTTGCCCGCCGCCATCCCCAAAACGCTTGCCGCGGTCATCCGCATCGCATACAATGACTTTCGCTAGCGCGCCAGGCGCGGGGGGGACGATGAAATGCCTCTGACCGACCTAGCCCTCCTCGGGGGGCTCTTCCTCGGCTGGGGGATCGGCGGCAACGTCGCCGGCAACGTTTTCGGCACCGCCGTCGGGACGAACAGCATCCGCTACAGGACGGCGGTATGGCTCATCGCCGTCTTCTGCATCGTCGGCGCCTACGTCGAGGGGTGGCAACTATACGCGGGATACAAGTTCGCCGACGAAATGAGCATGGCACAGGCGGCCATCGCCACATTTTCGGCCGCGATCGTCATCATCGCTCAAAACAGGATGGGAATCCCGACCTCGACCTCCCAGACCTCCGTGGGCGGCATCATGGGAATCGCCCTCTACTCCGACGGGTGGGCGGGCGCGGACTGGATGAAGCTCCTCGGCTGGCTCGTCTGCTGGGTCGTGCTCCCCGTCTTCTCCGGCCTCATCAGCTTCTTCTGCATGCGCGTCATCGGCCCGCTCCTGAACCGATACGTCAAGCGGATGGACCTCCTCAACCTCATCTACAAATCCGGCCTCATCGCCTTCGGCTGCTACGGCGCGTACACCCTCGGCGGAAACAACGTCGTCGTGACGACGGGCCCGTTCTTCCAGGCCGGGCTCTTCGGCGATCCGTCCCACAAGAGCGCCGCCGTCGCCGCGGCGACAGTAGGCGGGCTCACGATAGCCCTCGGCGCGCTGACGATCGGCAGGAGGGTGATGCGGACCATCGGCAGGGGCATCACCGCCCTCGACCCGTTCGCGGCGCTCGTCGCCGTCCTGGCCCAATCCCTGACGATGCACGTCTTCACGACGCTCCATGTGCCCGTCTCCGGTTCTCAGGCGATAGTCGGCGCCGTCGCCGGCGTGGGCTTCTCAAAGGGCACGAACACGGTAAACAGGAAGATCATCTTTTCGATCCTCGCCGGCTGGTTCCTCTCCCCGGCGCTTTCCGCCGTCGCCACCGTCGCGATCGCCTGGTTCTTCATATAGGCGGCGTCCGCCCGCGGGCGGGGTCCCGGGGATGCGGCCGTTTCAGCCCCTCGGAATATCGCCGCCCCCCGGCCTTTCCGCCATCCCCACCGAAGATCCCCGCGGCGCGGATATCGGGCGGATCCGGCGGTAAGCGCCCTCCGCGGTCGTCAATTTCCCGGCAGTCGAAGGATCCGTCCCCTCCCCTCGCCCGGGAGGATCCAGGAGCGCAAGCGGAAACAGATATGACCCGGAACGGATGGAGACGCCGCGGGGGCCCGGTTCGCGAAGAGACGGGAACGCCGGCTTCCTCGACAGGAGACCCGGGACCGGGGCCCGCCCTCGAAAGGGGGCGCTGGATTGAGAACGCCGCGGCGCGCCGCCGTCCGCGGCCGGCCCGTAGCGGGCGCTCCAGGCAAGGGGCTCTTTTCAGGACATTCCCCGTTTTTCAGGGGCAGAATACTCCAACTGGTTTTAATAGAGGGGGATAGGAGAATCAGGAAGTGAAAATGTGGCCTGCGCTGTGGTAGGG
>CALLYX010000109.1 GCA_937858775.1 uncultured bacterium
GTATTCCGTCATGGTCTGGCTTTCGGCTTTGGGGGGGGGCGGAAATCGCCTTGGCAGGTCGGGCGATGCTGCGCGCTTGCGCTCTGCTCGTGCCCGAGGGAAGAGGGTTCGGTTTATGCGGCAATTGTGCCTTTCAGGTCGCCGCGGGGCGAAACTCGCCACGAAAACCGGACCAGTCCCCAGGAAGGATTGCCTGCGCGACACCGCTGCTTGTTTTGGTTATACATCGGCAAGCTGTCTTGTCTCAACCGATCGCGAGACGCAAAAGCGGGGCGATTTCCGGGTTTTCTTGCCCCGCCTGCATTCGGGGGAATCCGCGATGAACGGTTGCGAATCACCTGGCGGCCGCGCGGACTTGCCTCGCGTTCGATCCGCCGCGGGACGGAATGTCCGCGCCAGCCGGGCCAGCGCCTGTCCGTTGACCACGCTGGCCCGGATCTTGGCCAGCTCGCCCTCGGGGCGGTCGGGATCCCCCTCTTCGTCAGGAAAGAGCGGTGCCTGGGTTGGCCGCTCGCCGCGGCCTTCCTGCTCCAACTCTACCTCAACTCGGTGGTGGACGACTGGTGGGCGGGCACGGGCTTCGGGGCGCGGCGGTTCGACAACTGCCTACCCCTCTTCGGCCTCGGGCTGGCGGCGGTGTACGACGCCCTGCGGGCGCTGCGGCGCGGGTGGTGCGCCTGGGTTCTCGCGGCGGGGCTCGTCGGATGGAACGCGCTCTTCCTCTGCCAGTACGCGGCTAACTGGGTGAGCCACTCGGGGCACGTCGACATGGCGGCGGCGGCGAGGGGGCAGGCGAAGATGGCGGTCCGGATCGCGCGCGGGCTGCTCCGCCGGCCGGGACGCTAGACGAACATCCCCGCGATCGTGCCCGTCATGTAGGACGCCAGCAACCCGCCGAACATCGCCTTCAGCCCGAGCCGCGCCAGGTCGTGCCGGCGGGAGGGCGCCATCGCCCCGATCCCGCCGATCTGGATGGCGATCGACGAGAAGTTCGCGAAACCGCAGAGGGCGTACGTCACGATGACGTAGGAGCGGTACTGGAGGTGGACCCCTTTCGCGGCGAGGTCGGCGAGGTGGAGGTACGCGACGAACTCGTTGATGGCGAGCCGCTCCCCGAGCAGCGTGCCGATGGTCCGGCAGTCCACCCACGGCACCCCCATGAGCCAGCAGAACGGCGCGAAGAGGCAGCCGAGGAGGACTTGGAGGTTGATCACGTAGCGCGTCTTGAGGAGCATGTTGACGAGGTCGCCGATCTTCTCGATCCCGTAGTTGGCCACGCTGATGAGGGCGATGAAGGCGAGCAGCATCGCGCCCACGTTGAGGGCGAGCTGGAGGCCCGACGCGGCGCCGCTCGCCGCCGCGTCGATGATGTTGGCGTTCATCTCGGGAAGCGCGAGCTTCGCGCCGCCCTTCGTCTTCGGCGACTCCGTCTCAGGGTAGATGATCTTGGCCATGACGATCGCCGCCGGCGCCGACATGATGCTCGCGCTCAGGAGGTGGCCCGCGATGTCCGGGAAGTAATCCTTGAGCATCCCGACGTACGCCGCCATCACCCCCCCCGCCACCGTCGCAAAGCCGCCGACCATGATGCACATCAGCTCCGACTTCGTCATCTCCTCCACGAACGGCCGCACGACGAGCGGCGCCTCCGTCTGCCCCAGGAAGATGTTGGCGGAGGCGGAAAGGGTCTCCGCCCCGCTCGTCCGCATGCACCGCTCCATTATCCAGGCGACGAAGGCGACCACCTTCTGCATCAGGCCGAGATGGTAGAGAACGGTCATCAGCGACGAGAAGAAGATGATCGTAGGCAGCACCGAAAAGGCGAAGTAGGCGCCGGTGTGCGCGACGGCGCCGGGGAGGGGGCCGGGGGGGGCGTTGCCGGGGTCGCCGGTCCCGAGGGGGACGGAGTTGTTCACCAGGTTTCCGAAGAGGAAGCGCGCGCCGTCGATGGTGAAGGAGAGCAGCTTGACGATGGCGTCGTTCATCAGGCTGAAGAACCTCTCCCCGGGCCCCATCTTCATGTCAAAGGCGGCCTTGATCCCGGTGTTTAGGGGGCTGTTGGGGAGGACGAGGAAGGCGAAGAACACCTGGAGCATGATCCCCCAGATCACCACGCGGGGACTGATCCTGCGCCTGTTGTTCGACATCAGGAAGGCGATCCCAAGGATGACGAACGTCCCGGCGAGGCTGATGAGCTTCTCCATGACCCGTCTCCTTTCGGGTGGAAGCGTCGTGCAACGGAGATGATATAGCCGGGGCCGAGGCGGCGCAAGGCATTTATGGACGCATTTATGGACGCTTGAGCGCCGGCGGGCGGAGGTGTTATCATGCGCGGCAAATCGACATGCCGGGAAGGTCGCCGCGCCCCGGCGGCCGCCCGCGGCGCAAACCATGAGTGCCCCGTCTAAAGAGAAGAGGCTGAAGATCCTGATCGTCGTCTGGGGCCTTCGTTACGGCGGAGGCGAGACGCGGGTCTACGCCATGGCGAGGTTCATGGCCGCCCGCGGGCACGACGTCACCGTGTGCTGCCTCCGCGTGAAGGGGGAGAAGGGGGAGCAGCTGGAGCGCGAGGGCGGGAAGGTCGTCGAGCTCGGGAAGCGGCACCGCTACGACCTCGCCACCCTCCCCCGCCTCTACGGCCTGATGCGGCGCGGGGGGTTCGACGTCGTGGACGGCCAGATGACCTCCGGCTTCCGCTGGGCGACCGTCGCCGGAAGGCTCGCGCGCGCGCCGCGCATCGTGGCGACGACGTACAATACCCGCTTCTGGAAGAGCCGAGGGCGGCGCCTCCTCGACACCTGTTTCCTCCGCCTCGCGGACGTGATCGTCGCGGATTCGCGCACGCTGGTCGACGAGATAATCACCCTCGCCCCCTCGCTGCGGGAGAAGGAGTTCCGGGTCGTCTACAACGGCGTGGACCTCTCCACCAACGGCCCCATCCGCCCTCCGGCGGAGGTGAGGCGCGAGCTCGGGATCGCGCCGGGCGAGGTCGTCGCCGGCCTCGTAGCCCGGATCGTACCGCACAAGGGGCACATGGATTTCATCGAGGCGGCGAAGGCGGTCGCCGGCGAATTCCCCTCCCTCCGGATCCTCATCGTCGGCAGGCCCGAGGGCGGGTACGAGAAGGCGGTCGAGGAGAAGATCAGGGCGTGCGGCCTCGGCCCCCGCGCGCGCGTCTTCCAGTACGACGGGAACATATTCGACATCATGGGGGTCCTCGATCTGTACGCCCTGCCCTCCTACTCGGAGTCCCTGCCCAACGCCGTCGTCGAGGCGATGGCGATGGGCAAGCCGGTGATCGCGACGAGGATCACCGGTCTTCCGGAGGCGGTCATCGACGGGGAGACCGGCTTCCTGGTCGCGCCCGGGGATATCGGCGCCCTCGCCGCGAAACTGCGGCTCCTGCTCTCCGATCCCGGGCTCCGGGAGAGGATGGGGAAGGCGGGCAGGGAGTTCGCCGGGAGGCGTTTCTCCCCCTCCGCCCTCGGCGACGGCGCCCTCTCGGCGTACCGCGGCGGATGACTGCCCGTCGAACCCGTTCCGAGCCCCTCCCCGAAGGTCCGCATCGTGGGCGGGCCTTCGGGTCAACCCAAGAGGTGGACCTCAATAGCGGGATAATCGGGGCGCGGCGGGCTGTGATCGGCGTCACCGGGGGCCGAACGCGGCCAGGATGGCGGGCACCTGGGCGGCGGTGATGACCTGCTTCCCGACGAGGGATCGGAAGTTCTCCTTGTCGAGGAGCACGCGGACGCCGAGCTCCGGCACCGCGATATCAGCCGGGGACGCGGGGCCCACGACGACCGTGTCCGCGGGGGCGATCCCCTTCTCCCGGGCGATCGAGGCGACGAGCGCGCGCCGGCCCGCGTCATCCCGGGCGAGCTGCTCGACCTTGCCGGTCAGCCTCCCACGGTCCGTCAGGAGCCGGTCGCTGTAGACGCCGTCGATGCACTGGTGGCCGCGAAGCGGATCGAGGAAGAGATCGAGGCCGTTTACGAGCAGGGCCACGACCCACCCCATCCCCTTCAGGGCGTGGAGAAGGTCGTCCCCCTCGGAGTTGCAGCGGAGCCCCCCGGTGATCCTGGCGATCGTTTCGACCTTCATCCCCGCGAGCGCCGCGGCGTTCCGCTTTCCGCCGCCGGCCGCCTTCCCCGCCCCGGCCGCCAGCTCGTTCCGCAGCGCCTCCTCCAGGAGGTTTCGCGCCGGGGCGAGGACGAGCAGGCGGGGCCGCCTGCGGTAGAAGTCGTCGCGCTGGAAGAAGCAGCGTATGCCGGCCTTTCTCATCTCCGCCGCGACGCCCCGCTCGATAAGGGGGCCGGGGCACGGCGACGCGCCCCAGTCGAGCTCCATCTCCATGGCGAAGAGCTCGCCGCGCGAGATCATCTTCGCCCCCTCGATATTCACGCCGTTGTTGGCGAGGATGAACGTCGCGCATGATACGATGCCGGGCCGGTCCTTGCCGAGGAGGAGAAGGCGCATCAGGCGGCGCTCCCTCGGGCGCGGGAGGAGGCGCTGCTTCTCCGCGATGATCTGGAGGCCGGACTGGTTGGCGACCGCCTGCATCTTCGCGATGAACTGGAGGCCGCTGGTCGCCGCGCCGGTGAGGTCGACGGTGAAAAAGATCGAGAAGAGGCCGTGGAATACATTCTCCTCGAGGTCGATGATGTTCGCCCGCGCGTCGGATATGATCGCGGTGACCAGCGAGACGAGGCCCGTGACGTCGCGCCCCATGCCGCTCACCACGTAGATCTCGCGCCCGCCGTCCATGCGCACCCCCCGTGAGGGCCACATTCTAGCAGCCGGCTTGACGCCGCGTCAAACCCCTTCGAGTCCCGCCCCCCCCGCCCTTGGGCCCGGGCCGCCACCCGGCACTGGAGCCGCGCCCCTCCGCCGTGCTATCATCATCCGCAGTCGGGGAGGGGGCGGAATGCGGATCGGGATCGACATTCAAACCGCCATCGTCCGGCCCACGGGGGTGGGGCGGTACGTCTCGGGGCTCGTCGGAGGCCTCGCCGCGCTCCCCGGGGAGGAGGAGTACAGCCTCTTCTACTTCGACTTCATGCGGCGCGGCCGCGCCCCCGGCGTCGCCGATCCCCGCTTCACGCCGCGCCCGATCCGGTTCTTGCCGGGGGGCGTCTACCACGCCCTCGCGGAAAACCTTTCACTCCCCGACATCTCCCTCCTCGCCGGGCGGAACGACCTCTGGCACTTCCCCAACTTCGTCATCCCGCCGTGCCGCCGGGGAAAGACGGTCGTCACCGTGCACGACCTCTCCTTCGTCCGCTTTCCGCATTACGCGGAGGCGGGGAATCTGAAGCGCCTCGAGGGGCGTTTCGCGGAATCGCTCCGGAGGGCGGACGCCATCATCGCCGTCTCGGAGTTCTCGAGGGCCGAGCTCGCCGAGATCTACGGCGTGCCCCCGGGGCGGGTCACGGTGACAAGCCACGGCGTGACCATGCGGCCGCGCCCTGGGCCGCGGAGACCGCCCCCTTTCCCGTACTTCCTCTTCGTGGGGACGATCGAGCCGAGGAAGAACCTCGAGACGCTCCTCGAGGCGTGGCGCATCCTCAAGGGGAGGAGCGGGGCGCGGTGGGAACACCGGCTCTTCGTGGTAGGCCATCACGGCTGGAGATGCAAACCGGCGAAAGAGCAGGCGCGGGAGAAGGGGGTGGAGGAGCAAGTGCTTGTCCTCGACTACGTTCGCGACGAGGAGCTCCCCGACCTCTACGGCGCGGCCGAGGCCCTCGTCTACCCGTCCGTCTACGAGGGATTCGGTTTCCCTCCCCTCGAGGCGATGGCGTGCGGGACGCCCGTTATCGCCTCGAACGCCCCCGCGATCCCGGAGGTCGTCGGCGACGCGGCGATCCTCTGCGATCCGCTCGACGCGGAGGGATTCGCGAAGGCGATGCTCCGTGTCCGAGACGACGCCGGCCTGCGCGGGCGGCTCGCGGAGAAGGGGCGCGCCCGCGCGGCGCTCTTTACGTGGGAGAAGGCCGCCGCCGGGACGCTCGCGCTCTACCGGCGGCTCCTCGCCTGACGCGTACGCGAACGATTACGCCGTTCCGGGGGAGGAGCCGGGCGGCGGACGGGAAGGCGGAAGACCGACGTTTCGCCACGGTGGCCGCGCGGCGCAAGGAATGGCGGGGGCGTGGCGGCGCATCCGCGCAAATGAAAAGGCCCCCGGCCATCCCATCCCCGAGGCGGGGCCAGTGGGGGCGGAGACGGGATTCGCCGGCGCGGGCACATGACATGAGAATCTGCATAGACGCGCGCTGGATCGGGGCGAGGATCGCCGGGATCGGCCGCTACACCGTCTACCTGATGCGCTACCTCGCCGAGCTCGGCGGCGGGAACAGTTATATCGCGCTCTTCCACGACGCGGCGGTCCGCGACGCGGTCTGCGCCGAGCTCGGCCTCGCCGGGCGCGGGGGATGGGAGGTGCGTACCGTCCCCTACGACGTCTTCTCCCCGCGCGGCCAGCTCCTCCTCCCCCGGCTCCTCCGGCGCGAGGGGGTGGGGCTCTTCCACTCCACGAACTTCATGGCCCCCCTTCTCCCGTTCGGCGGGAAGCTCGTCCTCACAGTCCACGACATCATCCCCCTGAAGCACCCGGAGTTCGCCCCGCGCTCGAAGAAGTCGCGCGCATACCCGGTTTACCGCCTGCTGATGCGCCGGCTCGTCCGCCGCGCGGACCTGATCATCGCCGACTCCGACCACTCGCGCCGCGACATCCTCTCCCTCCTCGGCCCCCCGCCGGGGAAGGTCAGAACCATCCACCTCGGCGTGGACCCGAAGTACAAGCCCCTTCCCACCGCGATCCGCGATGAGGCGCGCCGGAGACTCGGCGTCCGCGGCCGCCTCGCCCTCTTCGCAGGCCGCGCCGACCCTTACAAGAACGTGATCACGCTCGTGAAGGCGGCCGAGATCCTCAACCGCAAGGGCGGGCCCCGCTGCACGGTCGTCATCGCCGGAGCGGAGGACCCGCGCTACCCCGAGGTTGGGACTTACGTGCGCGGCGCCGGTATGGAGGGGGACGTGATCTTCGCCGGGAGCCTGGGCGAGGACGATCTCATCCCGCTCTACAACGCCGCCGACGTACTCGTCCTCCCCTCCCTATACGAGGGGTTCGGCCTGCCCCCCCTCGAGGCGATGGCGTGCGGGACGCCCGTGATCTGCTCCAACCGGACCTCCCTCCCCGAGGTGGTCGGGGGCGCGGGGATCCTCATCGACCCGCTGGACACGCAGGCCCTCGCGTCGGCCATGGAGCGCGTCTTCACCGACGCCGCCCTGCGCGACCGCCTCTCCCGCGCCGGCCTCGAGCGCGCCAAGCTCTTCCCATGGCGAAAGACGGCCGGGGAGACGCTCGCGGCGTACGCTGAACTGCTCCGCCCCTGACGCCGCCCGAACGCCGAACGGACGCGCGGAGGCGATTTCCCAACGCGCCCGGCAGAAGGCGGGGCCCGAATCCGCGCGCCGGTCCCGCGGGCCGTCCAGCCGGAACACCCCACGCGATATGCCCGGAGCGCCATGACAATGCCATCCCGGCCCCGGCGCCAGCCGCCGGCCCATACCCCCGCGGCGACATCCCGCCCCCCGAACGCGGAATCACCCGAACGCGGAATCATGGACAGAACCAGCAGCGCCATATATGCTTTACGAGCGGGCATGGGAAGGTCCGGGGGAACAACCTGTACGCGGACAACTGTTCCCGCCGGCGCCGCCCGATGTCGGAAGGGAGGCGTCCGCCGTTATGACCGCTCAAAATCCCCCGGGCGGCACGGTCCATGAGCTCCCAGCCGATTTTCGAAAAGCCATCCGGCTTGACGCCGCCGCGGGGCGCCTCTGGGCCGATATAACCCCGCCGGCACGCAACGAGTGGATCTGCTGGGTCACGTCGGCCAAGAGAGGGGCCGCCAGGAAGCGCCGGATCGAGGCCGGCATCGACAAGATGAGGGGGGGCATGCGCAGGCAGTGCTGTTGGCCGGGATGCCCGCACCGGTGATGCCCGGCGGTCACGCCTTCCGCTCACCCGCGGGGCGGGAACGTCCCACTGCGGCCGGGGCGAAAAGGAAAACGATCCGAACGGCGGCCGCCCCGGGACGCATGGAAAGGCCTTGAGAGGATCAACCGGCACGGGTTCCCGCCCGCCGACAGAATCCTCCTGTGCGCGGGCGGGGCCCCGGGGGGAAGGAGGAAACCCCCGGCACGGGGGGAGGCGGGCACGGGAGGGGCTTCATGCGGATCGCCCTCGTCCACGACTGGCTGAACGGGATGCGCGGCGGGGAGAAGATACTCGAGGTGCTCTGCGAGCTCTTTCCTGGCGCCGTCGTGCACACCCTCCTGCTCGACCGCTCCCGCCTCTCCCCCGCGATCGCCCGGATGGAGATACGGACCTCGCCCCTCCAGCGCCTCCCGCTCTCCCGCACGCACTACCGCTACTACCTTCCCCTTTTCCCGAAGCTCGTCGAACGGTTCGACCTGCGCGGCTTCGACCTTGTCTTCTCCACGAGCCACTGCGTGGCTAAGGGGGCGCGGGCGCCCCGCGGGGCGCGCTCCCTCTGCTACTGCCTCACCCCCATGCGCTACGTCTGGTATTTCGGGGACGAGTATTTCGGTTCCTGGGGCCGGTGGCGTGCCCTCGCCGAACCGGTGTTCGCCTACCTCAGGCGGTGGGACGTCTCGTCGGCGGGGCGCGTGGACAGCTGGCTCGCCATCTCGGAGACGGTTGCCGCGCGGATCCAAAAGGTCTATCATAAGGACGCGGACGTGCTCCACCCGCCGGTGGACGCGGGCTTCTACACGGCGGGGGGCGGCGGGGCGGGCGGCTACCACCTCGCGGTCTCCGCCCTTGTCCCCTACAAGCGGCTCGACATCGCCGTCCGCGCCTTCAACGAGCTCCGGATGCCGCTGAAGATCGTGGGCGAGGGGCCCGAGCGGGGGCGGCTCGCCGCCCTCGCCGGCCCGAGCGTCGAGCTCCTCGGCTGGCGGACGAACGAGGAGATACGCGAGCTTTACCGCGGCTGCCGGGCGTTCGTCTTCCCGGGCGAGGAGGATTTCGGGATAACCCCCCTCGAGGCGCAGGCGTGCGGGAGGCCGGTGATCGCCTTCGGGAGGGGCGGGGCGCGGGAGACGGTCCTGGACGGGGAGACGGGGGTCTTCTTCGACGCGCAGGAGCCGTCGGCGCTCGCCGACGCCGTGCTGAGGGCGGGGCGGATGCGCTTCGACCCCGCCCGCGCCCGGTCGAACGCGGAGCGGTTCGACCGCCCGGTCTTCAAGGAGCGGCTGCGGGGGTGGATCGTGGGGGCGATGGAAGGGCCGGGGCGGATGAAAGAACCGTTCCGTCCGCCGGGCCGCATGGGGGATCCGACGTGCCGAAACGGAGCCTGACGACTGAGATCGCGACCGCGGTGCGGGTCGGCCTCGACGTAGCGCTCTTGAACGCCGCCTTCTGCGCCGCCTACTGGGTGCGCTTCCGCTCCCCCCTCACCTCCCTCGTGCCCGTGCTGAAGGGCGTGCCGCCGTTCCGCCTCTATCTCTCGGCGTTCCCCGTGGCGACGATCGCCTTCCTCTGGTTCTACAAGCTCCTCGGCTCCTACACGCGGCGCTGGCGGTACGACGCCGTGAACGAGTTCTTCCTCGTGACGCGCGGCACCGCCGCCGGCATGATCGCGCTCATGGCGCTCACCTTCCTCCTCCCGGCGAGCCACACCGCGGCGGGGGTCAAGTACTCCCGGATCACCTTCCTTCTCCTCTTCCCCCTCGTCGAGTGCTTCGTCTGGGCGGGGAGGGTCGCGGCGAACGCGGCGGAGAAGCGGCTCTACCGGAGGTCCACGGGGAAGCGGAAGCTCCTCCTCGTCGGCACCGGCGAGACCGCCGCCCGGCTCGCGCGGCACGTGCGGAGGAACCCGAACCTCGAGTGCGAGATCGCCGGCTTCGTCAGGTGCCCCGGGGAGAAGGGCTCCTCCTCGCGGATCATCTCGCCGGTCGCCGGCGAACTGGACCGGCTCCCGGCGCTTCTCGAGGGGGGTGGGATCGACGAGCTCGTCCTCACGAACCCCGGGCTCGACCACGCGCGCGTCATACGGATCGTCGCGGAGTGCGAGAAGCACCTCGTGGAGTTCAAGCACGTCCCCGACATGTTCGAGATCATGACGCGCAAGGTGGACGTGGTGAGCTTCGACGGCGTCCCCCTCGTCGGGATACGCCACATCCCGCTCCACTACCCGTGGAACCGCTTCTTGAAGCGCGCGTTCGACATCGCGGGCTCGGTTGCCGGGCTCATCCTCTTCGCCCCCCTCATCGCGGCCTGCGCCGCGGCCGTCAGAGTGGATTCGCGCGGAAAGGCGTTCTTCGCTCAGGAGCGGTGCGGGGAGGACGGAAAGACGTTCCGCCTCTGGAAGCTCCGCACCATGGTCGCCGACGCGGAGCGGCACACCGGCCCGGTCTGGGCGCGGGCGAACGACCCCCGCTGCACGCGGGTTGGGTCTTTCCTGAGGCGGTGGAACCTGGACGAGCTCCCGCAGCTCTGGAACGTCTTCAAGGGCGACATGAGCCTGGTCGGCCCGCGGCCGGAGCGGCCGCACTTCGTAAACCGCTTCCGCGAGGACAACCCGCGCTACATGGCCAGGCACTCGGTGAAGTCCGGGATCACCGGCTGGGCGCAGGTGAACGGCCTGCGCGGCAACACCTCCGTCAGGGCGCGCCTCCGCTACGACATGTACTACCTCGAGAATTGGTCGCCCGCCTTCGACCTGAAGATCCTCGTCATGACCCTCTTCGCCCGCCGGAACGCCTATTGAGGGCGGCCGCGGTGGCGGGCCCCGTCTCCCCGGGCCGGGTATTATCAGCATGTGGTATTATTAATGGTTCTCTTCCACTTTGTGTGGGTGATCAGTCAAAGCACAGTTTGCCGGCCACAAGGTAGACGATGGTTTTGAGGTAGCTGGGGCTTTTGAATCCGTACGCCCGCTTCATCGCGGTCTTGATCTTT
>CALLYX010000110.1 GCA_937858775.1 uncultured bacterium
GTACAGAAGTCATCATTGTGGAGCCTTAAGAATGTCGAACATAGGCAAAAAAGTAACTATTTCAGGATGGGTTCAAAAAGGGCGTGACCTCGGTGGACTAACCTTTGTGGATATCAGGGATAGGTATGGCGTGACCCAATTGGTTTTCAATATGGATGAAAACCCGGAACTTTGCACACAAGCCAGAAAACTGGGTAGAGAGTTTGTCGTCCAGGCTACAGGTATCGTACGCGAGCGATCCAGCAAAAATGCCAATAGAGCTACAGGAGATATCGAAATAGAGGTCACCGCTCTGGCCGTGCTGCTCGTGGCGGGCTGTGGGCGCGGCGGCGGAGGCGACTTCGAGGATCAGACGGCGAGGGTCACGGTGGACGGGCGGGTCACCACGTTCACCCTCGACGCCTGCGGGCTCGACCAGCAGGTCGCCTACCTGGTGGGCAAGGCGGTCGGCCGGCACAAGCTCATCCCGCGCGTCAGCCCGGGAAAGACATGGGAGGGGGCGGCCGCGAACCTCGCGGGCGGCGTCGCGGGCGGCGTCGCCGCGTGGGGGCTTTTCCCATGCGGCCTCACGCTTCCCCGCGCGCTTCTCCTCGGGGCCGTTCTCAGCGCGGCGGGACAGGCCGGGGACCTCGCGGAGTCGGCGATGAAGCGCGGCGCCGGCGTGAAGGACTCCGGGGGGTTCATCCCCGGGATGGGGGGGATCCTCGACGTGGTGGACAGTCTCCTGCTCGCCCTCCCCGCCATGTACATTCTCACGCCGGGCGCCTGGTGACGGCCGCGGGGGGCTCCGGGAACGCGTGAAGGCGGACGAATGAGAACGATCGTCGTCCTCGGCTCGACGGGTTCGATCGGGGCGAACACATTGAAGGTCGTCGACGCCTTCCCGGACGAGCTGCGCGTCGCGGGCCTCTGCGTGTGCCGCAACATCGCCGCCCTCGGGGAACAGATCGCCCGTTTCCGGCCGCGCCTCGTGGCGGTAGGAGACGAGGCGAAGGCCCGCGAGCTGCGCGCGCTCGTCGGGGGCGCGGTCGAGGTGGCGGGGGGGGGAGGCGGGCATCGCCCGGCTCGCCGCGATGCCCGGGGCGGACACCGTCGTCTCCGCCATGGTCGGCGCCGCCGGCCTCGTCCCCACGCTCGCCGCGGTGCGGGCGGGGAAGAGGGTCGCGCTCGCCAACAAGGAGGTCCTCGTCTGCGCCGGGGAGATCGTCATGGGCGAGGCCGTGAAGCGGGGGGCGGAGGTCCTCCCCGTCGACAGCGAGCACAGCGCCATCCACCAATGCCTCCGCGCAGGGGAGCGCGGGGAGGTGAGGCGTATCATCCTCACGGCATCGGGGGGGCCGTTCCTCAGGTCGTCGAAGGCGGAGATGGCCCGGGCCACGCCGGAGGCGGCGCTCAGGCACCCTCGCTGGAAGATGGGCAGGAAGGTGAGCATAGACTCGGCTACGATGATGAACAAGGCGCTCGAAATGATAGAGGCGCGGTGGCTCTTCGGCTTGCCGCCGGACCGAATCGACGTCCTCGTGCACCCGGAGAGCGTGGTCCATTCGCTCGTGGAATTCGAGGACGGGTCGGTGATCGCCCAGCTCAGCCTCGCGGATATGCGCATCCCCATCCAGTACGCCCTCCTCCACCCGCGCCGCGCGGCGGGGCCGTGGGGCGCGCTGCGCCTCGACCGCCTCGGCGCGCTCCGTTTCGAGGCCCCCGACCCGGGGCGCTTCCCGGCGCTCGCCCTCGCCAGGGCGGCGATGGCCGCGGGCGGGACGATGCCGGCGGTCATGAACGCCGCGAACGAGGTGGCCGTACAGCGCTTTCTCGCCGGGCGGCTTCCCTTCACCGGCATCGCGGCGCTGGTCGAGGATGTGATGCGGGGGCACTCGGCCGCCGCCTCCCCGACGATCGACGATATCATCCGCGCCGACGGGTGGGCGAGGCGCCGCGCCGGGGGGGCGTCATGAACGCCGCCGCCGCGGGCCTCTTCGCCCTGCTTCCCGAGAACACACTCCCGGTCCTGTTCGGCGCGGCCGCCCTCGGACTCGTGGTCTTCCTGCACGAGCTCGGGCATTTCGTCGTCGCCAAGGCCTGCGGCATACGGGTCGAGGTCTTCTCCATCGGCTTTCCCCCCAGGATGTGCGGCTTCAGGTTCGGGGAGACAGAGTACCGCCTCTCCTGGATCCTCTTCGGCGGGTACGTCAAGCTCGCGGGGATGGAGTACGAGAAGGGTGTCGATCCGCGCGGCGTGGAGCGCGGATACCACGCCAGCCCCCTATGGGTGAAGCTGGCCGTGTGCGCATGCGGGCCGGCGATGAATATCCTCACTGCGTTTCTCTTCTTCACCTACCTCTACGCGGCCGGCTTCCCCGTCCCGGCCAACATGGAGAGCACGGTCATCGGCGCCGTCGTCGCCGGCTCCCCCGCGGAGAGGGCCGGCCTTGCGCCGGGTGACCGCGTCCTAGCGGTCAATGGGAGGCCGGTGGAGAGATGGGAGGAGGTCAACAAGTCGATAGTCTACGCGACCACCCCGGCGGTCGAGATCGCCTACTCCAGGGACGGCGCGCGGCGCGTGGAGCGCATCGTCCCCGATGCGGACGAGAGGCTGCGCTTGAAGAGGATCGGGATCCTTCCGGCCGATCTCCTCTCCTTCAGCGTCATGAAAGACTCTCCCGCCGCCGAGGGGGGGATGCGGGACGGCGACTTCATCGTGAGCGCGGGCGGGGAGCGGATCTATTCGTTCGACCGGCTTCTCCAGGTGATCCGCGCCCACGACGGACAGGCCCTGCGTCTCGGCCTGCTCCGCGCCGGGAAACCGGCGGCGGCGACGGTGGTCCCGCGCGAGCTCCCCGCCGGGATCTTTCCCGCGGCGCCCGGCGCCGCGGGGCCGAAGGGGCCGGCGATCGGCGTCGCGCTGCGGACCTCCGTTGGCATGGACGAACTCGAAGCGAACGGCCTCGTCGTCTACATCTACCGCGATCCGTTCACGTGGATGGCGCGGAACCTCCAGGAGATGTATCTGACATTGAGGGGGCTGCTGATGCGGGCGATCTCCCCACGCGGGCTCGCCGGGGCGATCGGCATCGTGCAGATCATGAGCTATTTCATGAGGGCGGGGTTCCGGCAGTTCGCCTACATAATGGCGGTGATCAGCGTGAACCTGGGCGTGCTGAACCTCCTCCCCATCCCCGTCCTCGACGGCGGGCATATCGCGGTCGCCCTGGTCGAGGGCGTGCGGCGGCGGCCGCTCAGCGCCACGGTGATGGCCGCGCTGCAGAACGTCTTCGTGGCGCTCCTCATCGCCTTCATGCTCCTGGTCTCCGCGAATGACGTCGTCCGCATCTGGGGGGAGAAGATAGCGTGGCTGATGGAGAAGCCGCCCGCCGCGGAGAAGCGCTGACGGCGACGGGCGCCGCCGTTTCGGGCCGGATGGGGCCGCAATGAAAATCCCGGGGAGGAAGACGCGCCGGATCATGCTCGGCGGAGTCGCGATCGGCGGCGGGGCGCCCGTCTCCGTCCAGTCGATGACGAAGACCCCCACGGCGGATGTCGGGGCCGTCGTGGCGCAGATCGCGCGGCTCGCGCGCGCCGGGTGCGAGATCGTCAGGGTCGCGGTCCCGGACGAGGCCTCCGCCCGCGCGGTCGGGGCGATCCGGGGGGCGGTCTCCATCCCGATCATAGCCGACATCCATTTCGACCACCGCCTCGTCCTCGCCGCGATCGCGCATGGGGCCGACGGGGTGCGGATCAACCCCGGAAACATCGGCGGCGCGGGGCGGGTCGCCGAGGTGGCGCGGGCCGCCTCGGCGCGCGGGATCCCGATACGCGTCGGCGTGAACGCCGGCTCGGTGGAAAAGGGGATACTGCGGAAGCACGGCGGGCCGACCCCGGCGGCGCTCGCCGAGAGCGCCCTCGCCGGCGTGCGGATGCTGGAGGACGCCGGGCACGGGATCGTCAAGATCTCGGTGAAGGCGTCATCGGTCCGCGACACGATCGAGGCGTACGAGCTGATCTCCAGGGCGACGCGCCACCCGCTCCACATAGGCGTCACGGAGGCCGGTCCCCCGCTCATCTCCGCGGTCAGGTCCTCGGCGGCCCTCGGCCGCCTGCTCCTCGGAGGGATCGGGGACACGCTCCGGGTCTCAGTGACGGGCGACCCGGTCGCGGAGGTCCTCATCGCGCGGGAGCTGCTCCAGTCCCTCGGCCTGCGTTCGTTCGGGCCCACGATCGTCTCGTGTCCGACCTGCGGCCGCACCGGGATCGACGTGGTGCGGACGGTCGAGGAGGTGCAGGGCGCGCTCGCGGACGTGCGCGCCCCGCTCACGGTGGCGATCATGGGATGCGTCGTGAACGGCCCCGGCGAGGCGCGCGAGGCGGACGTGGGCATCGCCGGGGGGAAGGGGGAGGGGATCATCTTCAGGAAGGGGAAGATCGTCCGGAAGGTGAGGGAGAGGGACCTCGTCCGGGCCCTCCTCGATGAAATCGCGGGCGTCCTCGGCGAATCGCCGGGGCCGGACAAGTAGCAACCCGGCCCGCCCCATTCATCCCTGCAACGTTTTCCAGGCCGTAGCGCCGCGGGGGATGTCCACGGCATCACCCGAATCTCCCGAGAAGGCGCGCGGCGGCGGGCGGACCGGCCCGCCGCGTGCGTCCGCGCGTTTTTCGTCACCCCCCATCGCGCCGGGGGGGCGGCGGGCGCATCCGCTTCGCGCCATACATACGGCAGGCGCGCAATCCCGGGGCGCCGTATCCGCCCGCGCGGCATGATGAAAAGAAGCTCCGCGCGGGCAACGCCGAGGCGCATCCCGCGAAATACCGGGGGAAATCGGCCCAGTCGAAGCACTTCCCGGGAAGGGGCGCCCCGGCGCGCGCTCAGTAATACACCGCCAGCCAGACCGTCTCCCGGTCCGGGTCGGTCCACTCCACGCGGTGCCGCACGTGCGCCGGGATCGCCACGTGGTCGCCTGGGGAGAGAAGCCGCGGCGCGGTCTCCCCGTCGAAGAGCACGCCCGCGCCGCCCTTGAGCACAAGCACCCACCCGCTCTTCTCCCTGTCGTACCAGAACCCGGGGGGGGAGGCGTGGCCGGGCGGGGAGACCACCCGCTCGATGGTGACGGCGGAGGAGTGCACGAGG
>CALLYX010000111.1 GCA_937858775.1 uncultured bacterium
GCTCATGCTCTTTGCGGATGGTGGGTTGCCGGGGATGATAGGGGATCTCGCCGGCAAGCAATTTCTGCACGGTCTCCAGCAGCTCCGTGAAGCCTATCCCCCGCGCCGCGGACATTGACACCACGGGAATGCCGAGCGCTGCCTCCAACACCGCCGGTTCGACGTGAATGCCCTCTTGCTCCGCGACGTCCAGCATATTGAGCGCGAGGATCACCGGCGCGGGCAACAACAGCAACTCCGTTAACAAGTAAAGGCTCCGCTCCAGGATGGCGGCGTCGACCCGGACGGGATGGGGAAGGGACGGCGGGGCGAATTCGCCGCCGGCCACCTTGACGGTTCCGGAGATGCCGGCCGGCAATGGGGACGCGCCGAGCGGGAGGGCGGCACGGCGCAGGTCCACCTCGCCCCTACCGGCAGTGAACGGGGGCCCCAGGTCCCGCAGCTCGAACGAGTTCGACCGCAGCGTCGCCGAGAGCAGACGCCCGCCGGCCGTCTCGACAAAACCGTCCGAGCGGAGCTCCACGGAGCCGAGTTGCGCGCGCGCGCCTTCCCACGCCACGCGCCCCCCGGGAAAGGATAGCGGCAGCGTGAGCGAGGCGGCGGCGCCGCGGGGCTTTTCGACCGCCCCCCCGTACGCGACACGGCTCGACGTGAGGTCCATGACGAGGCCGGCGCCGAGCCGTCCGGGCGCGCCCTTCACCTCCCCGCTGAAAGTCGACTCGCCGTCCAGAACGAGGCCGGGCGCCGCGGGCTCCCCCAGCACGCGCCATGGGAGCGCCTTCCCCGCGAACACCATGTCGGTCCCCGCGCCCCCGCCCCCGCCCGGGGCCCCGCGCACCGTGAGCCGGCCGCCGAAGCAGCGGGCGTCGATCCGCGCGAGCCGGAAACCCTTTCCCGCCACCGCCCCGTCCCCCTCCGCCCTCAGGTCGATGTCGATCCCCTTGCCGGTTGAGCGGAACACCCCGGGATAGTCGTACGCCACCCCGGTCGCGTCGACCTCCGCCCTGAAGTGGAGATTCTCCCCAGCCCAACCCTTGATCCTGAACGCCCCCCCCGCAAGACCGCCGCGCACGCGCAGTGGCCTTATCTCCTTCACGCCGTCGAGGAGATCGGGGAGCGAGACCCCCGAGAGGCGGCACCCCCCGTCGATGTAAGGGAGAGAACCTCGGGCGAGCCGATAGAGGGTGAGGTCGAGATCCCGCGCGACAGCCCCCCTCCCGGTCGATTCGTCGAGCACGGTGATGGCGCCGCCGCGTACGCGGAGGGCGGAAACGATCACGCGCGCCTTGCGGGCCTTTCTCGGGGCGGCGGCGGCGGGCGCGCCGGCGGGCGGCCCCCCGGCCCCGAGGAGGTCCTCGATGTTCCATCTCCCGTCGCGGGCCCTGACGAGCGAGGCCCGCGGCCGCTCCACGGCGATCGTGCTCACGCTGAGCGTCCGCCGGAGGAGCGGCAGGAGGCGGACACGGAGAAAAACCGAGTCGGCCTTGAGACACGGCGTCTCGCCGTCCTCCTCGTACAGGCAGAAGCCCGAGGCGCGGACGCCCACGCCGCGCAGGAGGGACGGTTCCAGCGAGGAGAAGGTGACCTTCCGGCCGATCCCGCGCTCGAGATGCCCGCGCGCCTGCGCCATGAACCACGGGGAACGCACGGCGAACCCGAGCGCGACGACCCCGCCCGCGCAGACGGCGCAGAGCGCGGCGATGCCCACGATCAATCCCCGACCCTTGTTGGTTTTCATGGTGCGCTGCGCGGGACAGCGGGTTATACTATCACAACCGGCCGCGCGGGGCCATAGCGGGGGGCCGCGGTGGCGGATTTGGCAGACGCGCACGACTCAAAATCGTGTGGGCTCGCGCCCATGAGGGTTCGATTCCCTCCCGCGGCACCACCCCACCCTCGAGGTCTCACGGCGGCTGTGGAACCGGCGGGGCGCGCAGGACGGATGGCGGGGGCCTACAGCCCGATCCGCGCAAGGCGGAACTGCTCGCGGGCTGGGCGCGCGACGCGGAGGGTTGTTTCCTTGCCCCCCGAGGAGACGGTGACCGCGGTCTCCCCCCCCTCCCGCGCGTCGCTGTAGCACGCGCAGGCGCGGGC
>CALLYX010000112.1 GCA_937858775.1 uncultured bacterium
CCCGTCGATGATCCGCACCGCCTCGCGGATCTCCCCGACCGTCATGTTGTCGAGCAGGATGCAATCCGCGCCGGCCCGCACAGCCGCCTCCACGTCGTCGAGGCTGTCGGCCTCTACCTCGACCGGGGCCCCGGGGGCCCTTTCCCTGGCGAGGGCCACCGCACGCGCGATGCCGTCGGCGCTGTAGCGCCCCTGGATCAAGATGTGGTTGCCCTTGATGAGGATCCGGTCGTGGAGACCCATCCTGTGATTCGTACCGCCGCCGGCGGCCACGGCGTACTTCTCGAGATGGCGCAGGCCGGGAATGGTCTTGCGCGTGTCGACGATCGTGGCGGGTGTCCCCTTCACCAGCTCGACAAAGCGCCGCGTGAGCGTCGCTATCCCGGAGAGGTGTTGGAGGAAGTTAAGGGCCGTGCGCTCGCCGACGAGGATCGGGGCGGCGGGGCCGGAGAGGGCGGCCACGGCCGCGCCTTCGGCGACCTCTACCCCCTCGCCCACGAGCGCCTTGAACGCCACGCGCCCGTCCAGTTGCGCGAAGACGGCGGCCGCAACCGGCAGGCCGGCGACGACAAGCGGCTCCTTGGCGGTGATCTCCGCGGACGCCTCCTCGTTCTCAGGGATGACCGCGCGCGTCGTGATGTCTCCCGCACCCAGATCCTCCGCGATCGCGCGGGAGACGATCCCGCTCACCGCGGACGGGTCAAGTCTCGTCATTGCCCGGCCCTCCTCATCCGCGCGCCCGGCCCCGCCGGCCGGACGCCCCCTGCGGCCGACCGTACAGTGTATCATGCCGGGCGGCGCGCGGCCACAAAACGGCAATTCCGCGGGCGGCGGATAACGGACCCGGGCCGCCGCCCCTGGCTGTCCCTTCCCGCCGCCGGAGATTGGCATTAGACACCCGCGCGGCCTTTCCCTATACTAATCTTCGCGCCGGTTGTCCGGCCCCGGGACGACGGGGCCCGAAAGGAGGGGGTGATGAAGTTCGACCTGCTGATCAAGAACGCGCGCACTCGTTTCTCGAGGGGGAAAACGGTGGATATCGCCGTCGCGGACGGGCGGATCGCGAAGATCGCCCCCAGGACCGGCGCCGGGGCGAGGAAAAAGATAGACGCGGCGGGGAAGCTGGTCACGGAGTCGTTCGTGAACGGCCACCTCCATCTCGACAAGGTATACACCCTGTCCATGGTGGGGATGGACGCGCTCTCGTCCTACACCTCCGGGACGATGGGCGGGGCTATGACCGCGATCGAGCAGGCCGCGCGGGTCAAGGCCCGCTACAACGAGAAGTGGATCATCGAGAACGTGCGCAAGGCCTTGGCCCTCGCGATCAGGTACGGCAATACGCATATCCGCGCCTTCGCGGACGTGGACACGAAGGCGAGGCTCGAGGGGGTCAAGGCGCTGCTGAAGGCCCGGGAGGAGTTCAAGGACCGCGTAGAGCTGCAGGTCGTCGCGTTTCCCCAGGACGGCGTGATCCGCGACCCGGGGGCCGAGGATTACGTCCGCCAGGCGCTGGAGATGGGGGCGGACATCGTCGGCGGCATACCGTGGATAGAGTACACGGCCGCGGACTCGAAGGCGCACGTCGATATGATGTTCGACCTCGCCAGGAAGTACGACAGGGGCGTCTCAATGCTCGTCGACGACGCCGGGGACCCGGGCCTCCGGACCCTCGAGATGCTGATCCTCAAGACCCTCGAAATCGGCTGGCAGGGCCGCGTGACCGCACAGCACGCCCGCGCCATGGCGCTCTATCCGGAGCCGTACTACCGCAAGATCGAGGCGCTCCTCAAGAAGGCCCGCGTGGGGGTCGTCAGCGACCCGCAGACCGGCCCGCTCCACGCCCGCGTCAGGGCTCTATACCGCGCCGGCATCGGCGTCGCCCTCGGCCAGGACGATATCGCGGACGCGTACTACCCGTTCGGACGGAACAACATGCTCGAGGTGGCGTTTCTCGCGGCGCATCTGCTCTGGATGACCTCGGTCGAGGATATGGAGATCCTCTACGACCTGATCACAACGAACGCCGCGCGCGCCCTCGGGATCGAGGGGTTCGGGATGAAGGAGGGGAACCGGGCCGACCTGGTCGTCCTGAACGCCGAGGCGGTATGGGAGGGGATCTGGAACCACGAGGCTCCGCTCCATGTGATCAAGTCCGGCCGCGAGATCACGCTGAAGTAGCCGGGGGCGGGGGGGGAAGCCGTCTTCGACGCGCTGCGCGCCGTCAAGCCGGATCTGCGCGTGATCCTATCGAGCGGCTACGACGGGCATGAGGCTACCGGGCGTTTTCATGGACGCGGGCTCGCCGGTTTCATCCAGAAGCCGTACGACACGAAGGGCCTGGCCGCCGCGCTTGAGCGATCGCTCAAGGGGCGCCCGTAGCCGGCCCCCTGCGCCCCGCGGGGGGAAGAAGGGCGGCGCGGAGGAACCCGGCGGTCGCCCCTATCACCTCCCGCTCCCACGCCAGCCCCGCGAAGGTGTGGCCGGAGCCCCGGATCATCCGGAGCTCGGCTCCCCCCCGCCCCGAAAGCGCCTCCTCGTAGAGGAGTGCGTCGTCGGGGGAGACGCTCGCGTCCGAGTCTCCGTGGAGG
>CALLYX010000113.1 GCA_937858775.1 uncultured bacterium
GAGCTGGGACGGCGGGCTTTATCCATCGACGTACTAGGAAACACACCCTTCGAGACTATGGGAATCGACTCCTGGGGAGAGCCATTACCTTCGGCAGCCTACCAAGCGATCTCGCGGATCGAGATTCGTCCGCCCCACCTGGTGTACGAACCTCCAGCGCGGGTTGAGCCCACCGAAAACCCAGTGACTAGGTGCGAAGGGTCACGACTTGGACTCGGTCGCGTTCTGGTTCGTCTGTAGGGCGGCTACGGCACAATCCAGCAAAACCTGCGCTCTCCGGTCGAACGAGTGCTCTTCGCGCACCCTCGCGGCGACGGCGCGCGCCGCCGCCGGGGTCGTCCGGCGCCTCGCGAACTCCCCCTCGCGGAGCCACGGGTGCTTCAGGCGGTCCGGGTCCGACTCGTACCGCGGGATGAGGTGCCAGTGGATGTGCGGCACGACGTTTCCCAGGCATGCGTAGTTCATCTTCCACGGCCTGAAAGCCGCCTCCACCGCCCGCGCCGCCTCGGCGAGCTCCCGGAACAGCCCGGCGCGCACCCGCGACGGCAGCTCGTGCGGCTCGCGGGCGTGGCGCTTGAGGAGCAGGACGCAGTACCCCCTGTGGAACTGGTGCTCCCCCACGGCGAGGATCGAGTGCTCGAACTCGCGGACAAGGAACGGGTCGCGGCCGCGGCCAAGGCGCGAAACGCGTTCGCAGATCGGGCACGGGGTCCGCCGGGCGGCGGCTCGGCCCGCGGGGGGGCGATCGGACGGCGGTTTCATCTCTGGACGGGATGGATTATAGCACACCGGCCGCGGCCGGCCGCCTTCCATCCAGGGCGGAATCTCGACTCTTTGAACTTCGGAGGCGATTGATATCCCAGGGCCCCACGCCGCCGGGAAACCGGCGCGGGACGCGGCGTCCCGGCTGAAACCTCCGTCTTGCGGTCAGTCGCGCGTGATCGCGCCCCCCCGCTCCATCTCCAGGCCGAGCGCCTCCCATTCGTCGATCATGCGCCGGTACTCCCGCGCGAGCGCGTCGCGCTCCCGGGCCAGGGATTCGAGCTTCCGGTACGAGGCGGCGTTCTCCGGCGCCGCCAGCTCCGCGTCGAGCGCCGCCATGCATTTCTCCTTCCGGATGATCCTCTCCTCGAGCGCCGCTATCCTCTTGGCGAGCGACCGCGCGCGGCGCCCTCGCGTCTTCGCCCCCCCCCGGGGGGCGGGGGCCGCCCTTCCATCCCCGTTCGCGGCCGCGCGGGCCCCCCGTCCCTCCCCCTCCCCCGGCGGGAGAAGGCCTTTCGCGTGCTCGAGGTACTCGCCGTAGCTCCCCGGGTAGACGCGGAGCGTCCCGCCGTCCAGCTCGATGATCTTCCGCGTCACCCGGTCCATGAAGGCGCGGTCGTGCGATACGATCACCACCGTGCCGGTGTATGCGGCGAGCGCCTTTTCCACCGTGGCGCGCGAGGTGATGTCGAGGTGATTGGTCGGCTCGTCGAGCAGGAGGAGGTTGGCCGGGCTGAAGAGCATCCGGGCGAGGCGGAAGCGCGTCCGCTCCCCGCCGGACAGGGCGCGGAGCGGCTTCATGACGTCGTCGCCGCTGAACAGGAAGGCGCCCAGCAGGTCTCGCGCGCGGTGCGCCTCACCCGCCGGGGCCGCCGCCGCGATGGCGTCGAGGAGCGTCTCGTCCGAGGAGACGGTGTCGGCGTCGTACTGTTCGAAATACGCGCTCGTGACCTTCTTCCCCACGGCGCACTCCCCCTCCGCCGGGGCCTCCTTCCCCGCGAGGATGCGCAGCAGGGTGGATTTCCCCGCCCCGTTCACCCCGACGAGGCCGATCTTCTCCCCGCGCGTGATCTCGAGGTCGATCCCCCCGAAAACGCGATTCTCCCCGTACGAGTGTCCGAGGTTCCGGAGCGCGAGGACGCAGTAATGGCTCTCGGGGGCCGGGGGGAAGGAGAAGTGGATCGCCGTCGGGTGGAACGGGGGCTCCAGGCGTGCGATCTTGCCGAGCCGCCGGATCCGGCTCTGCACGAGCGCCGCGCGCGCCGCGTTCGCCCGGAACCTCGATATGAACGCCTCCATCGCCTCGATCTCCCTCCGCTGCCGCTCGTAGGCGGCCCACCGCGCCTCGCGCCTCTGCGCGCTCTCGGCGAGGAAGCGCGCGTAGTTCCCGGCGTATACCTCCGCCCTCCCGCCCTCGAGGCAGACGATCCGCTCGGCCAGCCGGTCCATGGTGGCGGACTCGTGGGAGACGAAGACGACCGTCCTGCCGCATCGCAGGATCCAATCCTCGAGCCAGAGGGTGGACTCGAGGTCGAGATGGTTGGTCGGCTCGTCGAGGAGGATGACGTCGGGCCGGCGGAGCAGGAGTTTGGCCAGGAGGATGCGCATCCGCCAACCGCCGGAGAACTCGCTGCACGGGCGGTCGAGGTCCTCGGGGGAGAAGCCGAGCCCCGCGGCGACGCGCGACGCCTTCGACTCGAGGGCGTAGCCGTCCTCGTGCTCGACCATGTGGGCGCACTCAGCGTAGCGGCGCATCACGCGGGCGTGCGCGGGAGAGTCGGGGTCGGTCCTCCCCATCTCCTCCGCGAGTCCCGCCATCTCCCTGAGCGCCGACTGGACCTCGACGAAGGCCCCCAGCAGCTCCTCCCGGAGCGGGCGGCCCGCCGCGATCCCGGCCTCCTGCGGGAGGTAGCCCGCCGTACTCCCCTTCGGCATCCTGATCTCGCCCGTATCCGGGCGCTCGATGCCGGCGATCGCCTTGAGGAGAGTGGATTTCCCGCAGCCGTTCGGCCCCACCACCGCCAGGCGCTCCCCGTCCCCCACGGTGAGGTCCACCCCGCGCAGGATGGGGCGCCCCCCGAGGCTGAGATGGAGCTTCTCTACGCTGATCATCGGCGGTCTCCGTTTCCAGGCGCGGTGCCGCCGCGGCCGGAAGGGGAGAAGTGTACGTCCGCGCGCGGCCGTTGGCCAGCGGGAAATAACGGGGGGAGAAAGGCCTCGGCCTTGAGGAGGGGGGGAAGGCGATGGCGCACCGGAAACCGGTCTTGCCGCGGTCGGTCCCGTCCGCGCGCGGGATGTACGGATTCCACTCCGCGACGTCCAACCACCGTCCGGCCGGCGGCGACGGCGGGAAGGGCGCCGCCTCTACCGATCTCCCCCCCGGACGGACGCCTGCATCGCGCCGGGCCCCGGCCCGCCCACCGTTATGGTCGCGATCGGATCGCCGTCCCTGTCGAAATACGAGAACGCCATCCTGCTCCCGAGCCTGCGGAACCTCGCGCCGCTCTGGCCCGTGCCGTACTTCTCGCGGAGAATCGCCGTCTGTTTGGCGACGAAGCCGTCGATGTCCATCCCGCCCCGCGCGATCTTGGTGAGCGTGATCCGGAACCGCACCTCCTTCGCGTCCGAGGCGGCGACCTCGTCCAGCCGGACGTCGGGCGAGAGCATCCTGGGGAGTTGCGCGTTGACCTGCGCGACCTCGTTGCGCACGATCCGGTCGGCGTCGCGAAGCGACCCGGGGCGGGAGACGGCGTAGTTCGAGGCGAAGATGGCGGCGAGGAGGCCGTTCGCGGCAAGCCCCGCTATCGCCGGGAAGAGAATGCCCGAAGAGCCGCGGCGCCGGATGCCGCAGAGCGCCGCCGCCCCGCAGCCGATCCCCGCGGCGGCGCAGGCGAGGGCGGCCGGCTCGCAGGCGGCGCCGGGACGGGGCGGCAGCCGCGCGGCGGCTGCCGCCAGTACGGCGGCAGCCGCCGCGCGGC
>CALLYX010000114.1 GCA_937858775.1 uncultured bacterium
GCGAGGTTCCCCCCGCCCGCGGAGAGGCACATGGCCGCGGCGAGGGCGGCGGCCGCGGCGGCGCAGCGCGCCGCGAACGGGAGGCGGGCCGGGCCGCACGCGCGGATTCCCGCGCGCCTCGCGAGCGGGACCGCCGCGAGGGATAGGGGAAGCGCGGCGGAGAGGAGGAGGATGGCCCCGCCGCCGCGGAGCGGCGCGGGGAGGTTCGCGACGATCGCCGAGGCGTACGGCCTGTTCCAGAACGCCATGTGCGCGGAGAAGTGGAGGAGCGAGGCGAAGAGGACGAGGAGGAAGGCGCCCTCGCCCTCCAGCTTATCGGAGAAGAGCAGCGCGGCGGCGGCGCACGGGAGGACGAGGATGGCGTCGAACTTCGTCAGGAACATCATCCCGAGGCAGGCGGCGGAAAGGGGGGCGTAGCCGCGCCCCCGCCCCTGCTGCCAGAGGATCCAGAAGAGCGCCGCCCCGAGGAAGAAGAGCTGGGCCAGCGGTTCGGCGCACTGGGACCGGGCGAACCATGTCTCGAGGCCGTTCGCCGCCATGAAGCCGGCGGCGGCGAACGCCGCGCCGCGCCCGCGGAGCGCGAGGGCGGTACGCCAACAGAGGGCGATCGAGACGAGCGTGAAGATGATATTGACCGAGAGGGCGGCCCGGAGGCCCGCGAGGGCCGTCGCGACTGCGAGCCAGAGAGGGTAGAGGTGCATGAACTTCGGGCTCACGACCGCGTCCTCGATGCTCGTGAGATTGAAGCCCATGTAGCGCCGGCCGCCTTCCGTGAAGAGCCCCCTTTCGCCCGGGGGGATGGAGGCGAAGAAGCCGTCGCGATAGACGATGCGGCCCTTCTCGGCGAACGACGCGCCCATGTTCACGTACTTGCCCGAGTCCCAGCCGCCGAAGACGTATTCGGAGGGGCCGGCCCACAGGCACGCCGCGGCGAAGGCGGCGAGGATAAATGCGGGGGGGGCCCACGCCCGGGGCGAACAGGCTTCCCGTCGGCCGTGCGGGGGGAGGGCGGCGCCGCCATTCAATGCCGGCCGGAAGAGGAGCAGGAGCGACAGTGAGAGCGCGGCCTGCGCGAGCATGAGGTTGAGGAGGGTGTAAACCCCGCACTCGAGCAGTAG
>CALLYX010000115.1 GCA_937858775.1 uncultured bacterium
CGTCGAGCTCGACGCGCGGCCCGTCCCCCCGCCATCCGCGCTCGCCGCCGGTGTAGTCGATGGGCGTCCCGTCGAGCCCCGCCTCGCGCAACACCGCCGCCGCGATCTCGCTCACCGGGGTGGCCCCCTCGACCCCCAGGTTGAAGCAGTTGATCTCCTCGTGCGCATGGGTATAGCCGTGCCACATCCCGGCCACGCAGTCGGAGACATGCAGGTACGGCTTGGCCTGCCTCCCGTCGCCGAGCACCGTGAGGCGGGACGGGTCCTTCCTGAGGCGCGTGACGAAGTCAAAGGCGGCGCCGTGCGTCCCGTTCGCGCCGATGATGTTGGCGAAGCGGAAGATCCAAGCCCGCATCCGGAAGTTGTGGCAGAAGGCGCTTATCAACCCCTCGCAGGCGAGCTTGCTCGCCCCGTAGAGCGAGATCGGAAAGAGCGGGCCGCAATCCTCGGGGGTCGGGACGACGCGGGGGCGGTCGCCGTAGACCGCGGAGCTCGACGCGAAGACGATCTCGCCGACGCCATTGAGGCGCATCGCGTCGAGGAGATGATGCGTCGCGATCGTCCCCAGCCTCAGGTCGAGGTCCGTCTGGCTCGCCCCGCGGCCTATGTCGGAGTTGGCCGCGAGGTGGAAGACGAGCGTGTGCCCGGCCATCTCGCGGACGACCCGCCCCCGGTCGAGGAGATCGGCCTCCACGAAGGCAAAACGCGGGTTCGCAGCGTACGGGGAGAGGAACCCCCTCCGCCCAAGCAGGAGGTTGTCGTAGGCGGTGACCTCGTGCCCGCCGTCGAGCAGGAAGCCGCAGAGGGCGCTCCCTATGAAACCGGCGCCCCCGGTTACGAATACCCTCGCCATCCGCCGCCCTTTCTTCGGGGCCGTGCCCTGGGGCGCCCCGGGCGCGCCTAGCCGACGCGCCATTCGTGCGCCAGGCAGGCGACCCCCGAGGCCTCGCGGAAGGGGCCGCGCGAGTCCTGGTAGATTCGGATACTGCCGGCGTTCTTGACGAAATCGTAAGGCTCCCGCCGCCCCTCCCCGGACGAGATCCCCACGTCGAGGTGGTACGTCCCCGCCAGGAGCTCTATGCCGCGGAAGACGAGCTCGAGGGCGCGCGAACCAGCGCCCCGCGGTTCGATCGGGCCGGAGCTCGTCTCCATCACGGTCAGGCCGTCGGAGCGGCGGACGGCGACGGTCACCTGGACGGGGGCGAGGCCCGGTTTATCGAACCGCACGGCGATCCGCGCCCGCGCCTCCTCGCCCGTGGCGAAGACATGCTTTCCCCTCCCTGCCCCGTCGGCGAACGACACCCGCTCGACCGACGCCCCGCCGCTTCCCCATCTCGTTTCGTCCGCGGGGGGGGTGAACTCCTCCGGCGCCCGGGCCCGAGCGGCCATCGCTATCCGTTTCTCCTCCTCGTGCGCCGTGAGGAGCTGGTAGTCGTAAATCACCTTCTCCGGGGCCCCCAGGCTCACGACCCTTCCCTCGTGAATGAGCATGACCCTGTCGGAGAACTGCTTGACGTCGTTCATGCCGTGGCTGACGAAGACGATGGTCTTTCCCTCCCCCTTCAGGCGTCGGAAGACGTCGTAGCACTTCTGCTGGAAGCCGGCGTCCCCCACCGCGAGGACCTCGTCGATCAGCAGGATGTCCGCGTCCACCATGAACGCCACGGAGAAGGCGAGGCGCACCTTCATCCCGGAAGAGAAGTTCTTCAGCGACTGCTCCTGGAAGCGCTCGAGCTCGGCGAAGGCGATGATCCGGTCGTAGAGCCGGTCGATCTCCCTCCTGCGCAGCCCGGCGACCGCCGCCCCCAGGTAGACGTTCTCCCTCGCCGTGAGCTCGGGATTGAACCCGATCCCCAGCTCGAGAAACGGCGAGAGCGTCCCGCCCAGCTTCACCCCCCCTGCGTCGGGCGCGTAGATGCCCGCCATGATCTTGAGCAGCGTGGATTTGCCGCTCCCGTTCTTGCCGATGACGCTGAAGAACTCGCCCCTGTGGACCCGGAACGACACCCCATCGAGGGCCCGCAGCGGCTCGACCCCCATTCCGCGGCCGAGCAGAAGGCCGAGGACGTGCTCGCGGAGGGTCACCTTCCGTTCCCTCGGGATCGTGAACGTCTTGGAGACGCCGCTGACCTCTATCATGCCCCCTCAGATATACTCCGCCGCCCGCGGGGAGGAGCGGCGGAAGACGAGGAAACCGCCCCCCAGCAGCACCAGGCTCACCGCAAGGATGACCGCGTTGCCGGCCAGGAAAACCCCCGTGCCCCCGCTTTCGTCGGCGATCCGCCCCTCTATCAGGACGCGCTTCGAGTACTCCACGATGAACGTCATCGGGTTGAGATAGAGGAGCTTCCGGTAGAACGGGTCGCGGATCTCCTCTATGGGCCAGAGGATCGGCGTGGCGTAGAAGCCGGCGGTGATCAGGATCGTCCATATCTCCGCGAGATCCCTGAACCTGAGGAACGCGACGCTGAGGAGGAACGAGATCCCGAGGACTATCAGGTACAGCTCTGCGACGTAGAGCAGGAAGAGGGGCGAGTAGCGGTTGAGCCCCACCCCGTCGACGGCGAAGAAGACCGCCACGATGCACAAGTTGATCCCGAACGTGAGCAGGTAGTTGATCGATGCCCCCAGGACGGCGATCGAGCGCGGGAAGTAAACCTTGCTGATGATATGGGACTTGCCGAGGAGGGACTGGATGCCGGCCGTGCTCGCCTCCGAAAAATAGCCCCATATGAATATCCCGAGAAGGAGCTTGTCCCGGTACAGGGGGTCGGCGCTGAACCGGAGCATCCTGCCGAAGACCATGTAGAGGACGAAGAATATCCCCAGGGGCTTCAGGACCGACCAGAGGTAGCCGAGGATCGAGGTGCTGAACCTGAGCTTGAAGTCGGTGAGGCCGAGGACCTTGACAAGTTCGAAATATCCGGCGCGCCCGCGGAGCATTGGATCCCTTTGCCGCGTTTCAAGGTTGAAAGTATGTCAGAGCGCGGGGGTATTGTCAACAAGCCCGGACGCCCCCGGACCGGCGGACGCTATTCCCCTCGCCCGCCGCGGATCGGATGCTATACTTCATCGACGACGGGGGGTGCGGGTGGCCGCTCGATACCTGAGTTTTTCCGCATACCTGCGCGGCCGTTTCGGCTGCCGGGTCCGCCGCGTGCCCATCGACGGCGGCTTCACCTGCCCCACGCGCGACGGCGCCCTCTCGACATCCGGCTGTCTCTACTGCGACGGGCGAGGCGCGTCGTCCGCCCCCCGCGGCCTTTCAATCCGTGGTCAGCTCCTCCGCGGGATGGAGGCGGCGAGGAGGCGTTACGGGGCCGAGAAGTTCATCGCCTACTTCCAGGCGTTCACGGGGACATACGCGAGTCCGGGCGAGCTCGCGCGGCGGTACGCCGAGGGGACGGACCACCCCGACGTCGTCTCCCTGGCGATCGCCACGAGGCCCGACTGCGCCCCCGAGGCCGTCCTCGACGCGGTGGCGGCGTTCGCCGCGCGCATGGAGACCTGGATCGAGTACGGCCTCCAGTCCGCGCACGACGAGACGCTGCGATGCCTAATGCGCGGCCACACGGCGGCGGCCTTCGCGGACGCCGCCCGCCGCACCGCCGCGCGCGGCATCGGGGTCTGCGCCCACGTGATCATCGGCCTCCCCGGGGAGACTGGGGAGATGGTGCGCGGGACCGCCCGCTTCCTCGCCTCCCTTCCGGTCTCGGGGGTGAAGATCCACCTGCTGCACGTCCTGCGCGGAAGCCCGCTTGAGGCGCTGCACCGCTCCGGCGCCCTCCCCCTGCTCTCCCGCGGCGACTACGTCCGCCTCGTCTGCGACGTCCTCGAGATCCTTCCCGCCGGCGTGGTGATACAGCGTCTCACGGGCGAGGCGCCGCCGGACAGGCTCGTCGCCCCCGGCTGGGCGCTCCGGAAACATGAGGTGATCAGGGCGATCGAAGACGAGCTCGCCGGGAGGGGGTCGCGGCAGGGGGCTAAAGCCGCGCCCCTCCCCGCGGGCCGGCAATAATCATGGTGTGCTTTTCGGACGGGAGCGGCTAGAATAGCGGATGGGGCGCGCGCGTCCGCCGCGCAATGAAACGAAAGGAAGGGCGCCGATGAAACGCCGGGTGGCTTTGAATTTCCGGATTTGCGGCATCTCGTTTTTACTCGCGGTCCCGCTCGGCGGCTGCCTTCCGGTCCCCCGGGGCGGTTCCGCCGGCGCCGTCGTCGTCACCTACTCGGACCTGCGCGGCGGCGACGCGGCCGAGCCTTCGTATGAGACCAGATTCACCGTCTCCGTCGACGGATCCCCCCCCGCAGAGAGCCCCGCCGCCGGCCGCTACGAGCGGAAGGCGCTGAAAATCGACCTCATGCCGGGAACCCGCCGCCTCGTCGTCGAGGGGTGGGCGTTCAGGAACGGCGCATGGGAGAAACGGACGAAGGAGAACGGCTACCTGTTCGACCACCGGCTGGAGAAATCGCTCGACATCAAGCCCGGGGAGAGCGCTACGGTCAACTTCTGCGTCCCCGACAGGCGGGAGAACCTGACGATCCGGCTCTGACCCTCCCCCTTCATCCCGGCGCGGCGAGGGAGAGCGCCTCCCGATAGGCCGCGACGGTCGCCCCCGCGGTCGCGGCCCAAGTGAACCGCCCCGCCCTCTCGATCCCGCGCCGCGCCAGCCCCCGGGCCAGCCCATCGTCGTCGAGCAGCCGCCGGATCGCCGCCGCAAGACGCCCGGCGTCCCGCGGCGGAACGAGGAGGGCGGCGTCGCCGACGACCTCCGGCATCGAGGCGGCGTCGGAGCAGACGACGGGGGTCCCGCACGCCATCGCCTCCAGGGGGGGGAGACCGAATCCCTCGTACAGGGCGGGGAAGACGAAGAGGCGCGCGGAGGAGTAGATGGCCGGGAGCTCGTCGTGCCCGATGTAGCGCAGGCGGCGCACCGATCCCCTGAGGGGCGGGGAGGCGATGCGGCGCTCGACCCTCCCCTCCTCGTCACGCCAGCCCCCCCCGCCGATCAGCACGAGCGGCGGAAGATCGCCGCCCCCCTCGCGCAGGAGCCGGTACGCGTCGAGAAGCGCGCCGATATTTTTCCGCGGCTCGATCGTGCCCACGCAGAGGATGAACTCGGGGGGAAGGCCGTGCCGGCGCCGCGCCCCTTCCTTCTCCGCCTCGCCGCGCGGCGAGAAGCGGCCGTCGACCCCGAGATGCGTCACCCTGATCCGCCCCCGGGGATAGCCGAAGAGCCCCTCGATCTCCCGCGCCGTGAACTCCGAGTCCGCGAGCACCAGGCGCGCCCGCTCCAGGGTTCGGGGGAGGTGCGCGTTCAGGAAGGCGGCATTCCGCGGCTCCGCGCACTCCGGCATCCTCAGATGGGCGAGGTCGTGGATAGTCGCCACCGCGCCAGCGTAACGGAGCGGCCGGGCGATGAAGCCGGGGAAGTGCACCAGGTCCACCGGCCCCGTGAAGAGATCCGCCGGAGGCCAGTCGAGCGTCTTCCACAGGAGGCTTATCCCGCGGGCGGGAACGAAGCGGCGGCGGACGGTCCTGAAGTTGGGCGCACGGAGGAGCTCGATGCCGCCGCCGGCGCGGCCGAAGGCGAGGCCGACGAAATCGTCGTCGGGTGCGGCGGCCGGGAGATGCCTCGCGAGATACCAGGCGTACTGGCCCACGCCCGACCGCTCCCGGCACGCCGGCTGAAGGTCGATGGCAACTCGCATGGGAAGGCCCTCCCCCGCCGCGTGGGGCGCGGCTACGGAGCCAGGTCGATATCAACCTCGGCGAGATTGCTCGTCCAGTATTTCGTCTCCCAGAGATCCATCATGGCGCGCACGGTCACGAGGTAGAACTTATAGCGCCCGAAGGAGGCGTCCGGCGGGATACGGAGATCCGTCAGGACGCCGCTGGTCGGCGCCGCGGAGAGGAGCGCCTTCCGGGCGAACGGGGTCACGGCCTCCGTCGGGTGCCACGCCGGGTTGAAATAGAGGAGTTTCCCCTGCGGGGTCAATATCGCGGCGTAGCAGTCCACCGCGTTCCTCACCTGGTCGTTGCTCGGCTCGAGTTCGTAGGTGAACCGTTCCGACGAACCGCGCCCAGGGTGCGGCGGCGTGTTGAAGACGTCGATCTGCGGCCCACTCGGATCGAACGGGAGTTCCAGGATCGGCGCCAGCGCCTTGTACCACTCCGGGGCCATCACGTACCGGTATCCGTTCTCGTTGGGGTGGTTGCCGGTGGCCCGGTCCATAATCTCCGTCGGCCAGCCCGGGACATCGGTGAACGCCCGCCACTGGTCCGCGCACCGGAGGCCGTACCTCCCGGCGAGCGATTGGACGTAGCCGCCGTAGTAGAAAGCCCTCGTCCTCTGGTATTGGGACGCGCGCGCGCCGTAGGGAAGCGTGGGGATGATCGTCGCCAGGACGGGGGTGGTCCCGCGTTCGCCGGCGCGAAGGGCCATCTTCTTGAGGTTCGACTGGATGGTATTGAAAGACACTCCGAAAAAGATGTCGTTCGTCCCCTCCATGATGAGGATGAAGTCGGACGGGTAGCGATCGAGGACGGAGTCGATGCGGCCCAGGCCGACGGCGGTCGTCTCCCCGGGGACCCCCTTGTTGACCATCTTGAACTCCTGCCCCTGATAGTTGTACAGGAGGATGCCGGCCAGATAGGCCGGGTACCCGGTTGCGGGCCCGTTCGAACGGCTCCCGCGCCCGAAGGTGATGCTGTCGCCGAAGGCGATGAGGGAGATCCGGTCCGCCGCGCCTGCGGCCGACAACGACCTTTCCGGCCCTTCCGACGCCTCGCCCTCCGCGTCGAGGAGTTCCTTGAGACGCGTCGAGCAAGGCGCGCCCCCTTCCGCCAGCCACGCGACGGCCGTCTCGAGCGGGGCCCCCGCGGCCAAAAGATCCCCCGCGAGGCCCGGCGGCAGCGCCCCCGCGTCCGGGGGCGGAACCGCCGCGCCGATCCGCCTTTCAACGTACCGGCTGCCGTCGTCCGTCTGCCAGGAGAGGCCGCGCGCCCCCCCCGCGCCCGCCCGGGCCGCGGCGATGCCCGCTCGTACCCACGCCCAAGCCGCGGCACGCTCGAGCAGCACGTGCTCGAGCCTTCGGCTCCAGGCGCCGCTTGCGGCGCTGCGCGCCAGTTCGGGCGCTTCGCGGTGCAAGGTGTCGCGCGCCAGTCCGATGACGGCGAACCGGCGGGGCAGGCCTTCACGGGCGCGGGCTTCGGACCAGTCGAGTGAAGAACCCTGCGGATCGGCGTCGATGAGCATGACGCGTTGATCGCGGCTGGCCCATTCGCCGGCGAGATGAAGGGCGAGCGTCGTTTTGCCAACGCCGCCTTTCTGATTGAGCAACGCGACGATCATGAC
>CALLYX010000116.1 GCA_937858775.1 uncultured bacterium
GGGCGGGGGAGGATCCTCCTCACGCGCCGCGCCGACAACGGCCGCTGGTGCCTCCCGGGCGGGCACGTCGATCCCGGGGAAACCGTGGCCGAGTCGTGCGCCCGGGAGGTCCTCGAGGAGACGGGGCTGAAGGTGCGGCCGACACGGCTCATCGGCGTCTACGGCGACCCGGACTGGGTCGTGGACTACGGCGACGGGAAGCACCACCAGATCGTCGCCCTTTGCCTCGAGGCCGAGCGCGAGGGAGGGGAACCGGGGCCGAGCGGCGAGACGCTCGCGAGCGGCTTCTTCTCCATCGGCGAGATCGCCGGGATGGACGTGATGGAGCACCACCGCGAGCGCATCGCCGACGCCCTCGCCGGCGCCCCGGGCGCGTTCATCCGATAGGGGGAATTGAGCGGGGTGTTGATGCCGACGGGCGCGACATGGCATACTATCCCCGTGCACATGGCGGTGTAGCTCAGCTGGTCAGAGCAGCGGAATCATAATCCGCGTGTCGTAGGTTCGACTCCTACCACCGCCACCATCGCCGTCACGGTCCGGAACAGATGAGAAAATCCTTCCTCGTCTTCGGAAGCCCCCTGATCGAAGAGCCCGAGATCGCCGAGGTCGCGGAGTGCCTCCGATCCGGCTGGATCTCCACCGGCCCCCGCGTCGGGAGGTTCGAGGAGATGTTCCGCGAATACTCCGGCGCCGGATACGCCAGGGCCCTCTCCTCCTGCACCGCCGGCCTCCACCTCTCCATGCTCGTCGCCGGGATCAAGGCGGGCGACGAGGTGATCACCACGCCGATGACGTTCGTCGCCACGGCCAACGTCATCACGCACGTCGGGGCGGTCCCGGTCTTCGCCGACGTGGACCGCGAGACGATGAACATAGACCCGGAGGAGATCCGCCGGAGGCTCACCCCGCGGACCCGCGCGATCATACCCGTGCACCTCGCCGGACGCCCGTGCGCCATGGACCCGATCCTTGAGATCGCCCGCGAGCGCGGCCTCGTGGTCATCGAGGACGCCGCGCACGCGATCGAGTCGGTCTACCGCGGGAGGAAGGTCGGCTCGATCGGCGACCTGACCTGCTTCTCGTTCTACGTGACGAAGAATATCGTCACCGGCGAGGGGGGAATGGTCACGACCGATAATCCCGAGTGGGCGGAGAGGATCGAGATGTACGGCCTCCACGGCCTGAACAAGGGCGCGTGGCGGCGCTACACGGACGACGGCTTCAAGCATTACGAGGTGGTATACCCCGGCTACAAGTACAACATGACGGACATGCAGGCGGCCCTCGGGATCCACCAGCTTCCCAGGATCGGCCGCTACCTCAAGCGCCGGGAGGAGATCTGGAGGCGCTACGACGAGGCGTTCCGCGACCTGCCCCTCATCCTCCCGGCCCCGGCGGATCCGCACACCGTCCACGCCCGCCACCTGTACACGCCCCTCGTCGACACGGACGCCGCGGGGAAGGGCCGGGACGAGGTCCAGCGGGCGCTCCACCGGGAGAATATCGGCACCGGGATCCACTTCGTGGCCGCGCACCTCCACCGATACTACAGGGAGCGGTACGGCTGCCGGCGCGGCGATTTTCCGAACGCGGAGTTCATCTCCGACCGGACCATCTCCCTCCCCCTCTCGGCGAAGCTCACGGACGACGACGTGGAGGACGTGGTGGGGGCGGTGCGGAAGGTGCTGTCGTAATGGCCTGGGGGGCGCCCGTTCCCGCCGCGGGATGGGCTCAGGTCCGCCCTGCGGCGTTATCGGGACGCGCCACCCCTCCCGCGCGGGGCGAGGGTTCGGTCCCGGGCGGGGGGGCTTGCCCCAGCCAGGCGTGGAAGGTGTACTTCGCGCGGGCGTACTCGAAGTTGAGCTTCTGGTAGATTCGGACGATGTTGACGTTGTTGATCTGCGTCTCGAAATCCTGCATGTCGTAGCGGTGCATCCCCTCCCGCATCGCCTCCTCGATGATCGCCGCGTACGCCCCGAACCCCTCCTGCGTGCAGCCGCCGAGCCCGCCGCCCACGCACCTCACCCCCGTCGCCTCGAGGAGGTCCTGCTTCAACCGGTAACCCAGGAAACCGACCACCTTCCCCTTCCGCTCCGCGACGATGATCGTCTCCGCGACGCCGCCGTCGAGGAGTCTCTCCGCCCACGCCCGGTAGAGTCGGTCGGCCGCCTCGCGGGGGAGGCGCGGGTCGGCGTGGTAGCGGCCGATGAAGCCCTTGTACGCCTCGTCGGCGACGGCAAGGACGGCGTCGTGGTCCTCGGGCGCGTAGAGGCGCGTCTTGAAGAGGTATTTTCCGTGCCCGAGCTCCTGGCGGCGGGGGATGAAGATGTAGGTGACGATCGTGTCGACGAGGTAGAACCCCGCCCCCTCGAGGCAGTGCACGAGGGCCAGGTCGTCCGCGTCCGCCCTGACGTTCAGGTGGACGATGCCGTCCGCGCGGCACGCGGCGAGGATCGCCTCTATGAGCGCCCCGATTGAGGAACGGTCCCCGCGGCCGGCGCCGGGGTGGACGAAGAGGGGGATATGGCCCATCGCGATGCCGAAGATCCCGGAGTCCCAGGGCAGGGGGCGGAGCGCGGCGATGGCGCGTATTCTCCCCCCCTCCTCGGCCACGAGGACCCGCCCGTCACGGGCGCAGCCGGGGAGCTTGTGGAGGAGGTACGCGGCCTGTTTCTCGCGGTTGACGAGGCGGTAGCGGCGCAGGTCGCCGTACGGGTACGCCGCGAAGAGCTCCATGACGGCCCCCTCGTCGGCGGGGCTGTATTCCCTGATCACGCTTCTCCCCCCTTCCCGGCGTGGACCGCCCGGACGGCGTAGAAGGGGAGGTTGTTCTGCCGGCGGTAGATCCGTATGATGAACTCGCCGAGGAGGCCGAGCACCATGAGCTGCAGCCCCACCACGACGGCCAGGAATATCAGCGCCTGCGCGCGGTTCCCGGGCGACGTCCCGACGAGGATCCGCAGCAGCGTGTAGGCGACGCCCGAGGCGACGCCGAGGGCGAAGAGCCCGGTGCCGGCGAGACCCACCTTCTGGAACGGCCTGCGGCTGAAGTTGGTGACGAAGTCGAGGGCGAGTTCGAACAGGTCCTGGGTGGAGTAGCCGGAGCGCCCTCCGATGCGCGGGCGGTGCGCCACCTCGACCTCGGCCGTCGAGCGGGAGAGCCTCACCCCGAGCGGCTTCAGGAAGCGCCTCATCTCGCCGTAGCGGGGGAGCTGCCGGGCGAGCGCGCTCGTCAGCGCCCCGGCGGGGCAGCCCCAGTCGCGCAGCCGGACGCCGGTCATGCGGCCGACGAGGATGTTGAAGAGCCGGGAGGGGAGGGTGCGGAGGACGAACGAATCCGCCCTCCCCACGCGGACGCCGCTCACCAGGTCGTGCCCCTCGCGGAGCTTCCCGAGGAGCGGCGCGATCTCCCCGGGGGGAATCTGGAGATCGGAGTCGAGCGTGACGATCGAGTCTCCGGAGGCCGCCTCGAATCCGGCGCACAGCGCCGCGTGCTGGCCGTAGTTCCGGTCGAGTTCCACGACCGTCACGCGCGCGTCGCCGCGAACGAGGGGGAGGAGCTCCGCGAGCGTGCCGTCGGAGCTCCCGTCGTCCACGAAGACGATCTCCCACGCCGCGCACTCCGCCGGGGATATCTTCTCGAGGGACGCGCGGACGGCCCGGAGGCACTCCCCGACGATCGCCTCGTCGTTGTGGAGGGGGATGACCACGGACAGCTTCGACGGTCCCATTCTCATCTCTCCGCGCGCGGATGGAATGATAGTACATGGCCCCCGGCGCGGCAAGGCCATTCCCGCCATGCGGTTCGCCTGCTCCACCTGAGGGGTGGACCGGTTTCGAAGGCGGAGCCCGTGGAGGACCCGGCCCCTGTTGCATCTGGAGGGCGGCGCCGCGATGGTGTAAAATACGGTCTCTGCGGGGCGGCGCGCCCCGCGCGAAAGGCGGACATGCATCTTCGTTCCCCCCGGGCGAGAACGGCGGCTGCCGCCGCGGCGGTTTTCGCCGTCTTCCTCGCGATCTACGCCCGCACGATGCTCCCCTGCGTCGGCGGGTACGGCGACAGTTCCAAGTTTCAGTTCGTAGGGGAGGTCAGGGGTCTCCCGCACCCCACGGGATTCCCCCTCTATCTCGCGCTGAACCGGGCGGTCTCCCGCGTCCCGGCAGGCAGCCTGGCCGCGCGCGTGAGCGCCATCTCCGCCGCCTGCGGCGCCCTGACGCTCGCGGCCATCTCGGTCCTCGGCTCCCTCCTCACAGGATCCGTCCCCGCCGGCCTCCTCTCGGCCGCCGTTCTCGGGACGCTCCCGCTCTTCTGGTCGTCCGCCCTCATCCCCGAGGTCTACACGCTGAACGCCCTCATGCTCTCCTCGGCCGCCCTCTTCCTGGCTGCGTGGATGAAGGGCGGGCGGCGGGCGGCGCTATACCTGTCGTGGGCGTTCTTCTGCGCGGGGGCGGGCAACCACCCGTCGATCGCGGCGTTCCTCCCCGCGTTCCTCGCCGTCGCCTTTTCCGGGAAGGGCGGGGTCTCCGTACGGTGGCGCGATCTGCCGCCGATGGCGGCGATCGCCGCGGCCGGCGCGGCCCAATACCTGCTCATACTCGCCTGGTCGCGCGGCGACACCCCTTACATAGAGGGGCGCGTGGATGGGGTCGCCGGGCTCATCCGGCACGCCCTCGGGGGCGGATACACCGTAAACTACTTCCCGGTCGCCCTCCGCACGATACTCACCACGCACGTCCGCCTCTACGCGTCCGCGATGGGGAGCCAGTTCGGGCCGGCCGGCGTCGCCCTCGCCGCGCTGGGGGCCGCCTGGCTCGCCCTGAACAACCGCCGCTTCCTCCTATTCCTTGCCGTGCTCTGGGCCGGCCAGCTCTTCCTCTCCCTCCCCTCCGTGACGGTCGAGACGCCGGTCTACTTCGTCCCATCGTGCGTGACCGCGTCGATTCTCGCAGGATGCGCGCTGCCGCTCGTCGAGCGGGCCGCGGGGAGGCGGGGGGCGCGGCTCGCCTTCGCGTGCGCGATCGCGCTTCTCGCCGCCCGGGCGGCGCGGACGGGTGCTCACGCCGACCTGAGCCGGATGCGTTTCTACGACGCGTTCACGGACGAGGTTCTGGGCGCCCTCCCCCCGTCGAGCATCCTCCTCTCCCCCAACTACCAGTGGACGGAGGCGTACCTATACAAGCTCCTCGGGGAGGGGGCTCGGCGGGGCGACCGGATCTTCATCCTGAACAACTGGGGCCCGGCGAAGGTCCCGGCCTATCGGCGGGGAAGGGAGATCGAATTCCACCTGTACCGCCCCGCCGCCGATCCCGTCCCCCCCTTGCGCGTTTTTTTTCAGGCGCAGTCCGGGCGGGATCCGCGGCTCGCGCAATTCCGTAGATACGGGGAGGGGTTGGCGCCGCTCGTGCGGCACGGATGCGCGGAGCTGGACCGGCTCCGCTCGGGGGGGAAGGGCCGCCTCGTCCTCGTCTCCGCGAAAGACGAGGGCGCCCCGATCTGCTCCGACGCCGCGTTCGACCTGCTCCTCTCGCTCGGGCTCAAGCCCCGCTCCTCCGGGGGGCTGCGCTGGGGGTGGAGCAGCGCGGCGGCGGTGGTCGTCGAGGACGGATCCGCCCGGGGGGTCGTCCGAAACTCCTTCGGGCGGAGCTCCATCTCCCTCCGGAAAGGCGAGGCGGTGGGGGGGGCGGGGATCCCATCCCCCGCGGAGATCGAGATCGAGAGTTCCCCGCTCGGAAGGGGAGACAGGAGCCGCATACGCGTCAACGGCCGGCTGGCCAGTCTCGGCGACCGGGGGGTGAATGTCGTCATGCTGGACGTCGCGACCGGGGCCGTGGAGGACGCGCGGAACTACACGTGCGGCGACCTGAGCGGGATGAACGACGCGGCGGTCTACGAGATCGTCCCGGGGGGCGCGCGATGAGGCGGGGGCTTCTCAACCTCGCACGCTGCTACGACGCCCTGAGCTCGCTCTACACGCTGGCCCCGTACCGGCTCCGGCCCGCCTTCGCGTTCCCGCCGCTCCATCTCTTCGTCGAGCTCACATACCGTTGCAATCTCCGCTGCCGGATGTGCCAATTCCTCCCGCTCATTGAAAGGGGGGGGTTGGAGGGAAGGAGGGGGGAGGAGCTTACGGCCGGGGAGATCGCCGGCTTCGCCAGGTCGTTTCCGCGCACGGCGGTCGTCACGTTCACGGGGGGTGAGCCGCTCCTCAGAAGGGACCTCCCCGGGATCCTCGACGCCCTCGCCCCGCGCAACAAGCTTCACGTCATCACCAACGGGACGCTCCTCGACGACTCGGCGGCGTCATTCCTCTTCGGGAGGCGGCTCCGGTCGGTGTGGGGGGGCGGTCTATTCGCCATCGGGGTCTCCGTGCACGGGCCGGCGGAGGTCCACGACGCGATCGTCGGCAGGAAGGGGGCGTACGCCCTCGCCGCCGCCGGGATCGGGCGGATCGTCCGGCTCCGGCGGGAGGCGCGCGCCTCGTTTCCGCACGTCCACTTCACGTGCGTCATCACGCCCGAGAACGCCGCGCGCCTCGCCGAGACGTACAGGGCGGCCCGCGATCTCGGCGCGGATTATTGCAACTTCACCGTCGTGAACAGCTCGGATTTCGGGAGCCGCATCCCTGCAGTCGACTTTCCGGGGCATGAGTCGGCGCCGCCGGGGCGCGTGCGGATCGACCCCGCGCTGTTGCGGGAGCAGCTCGGCGCCGTCGTGGAGGAGTCGCGGAGGGGCGGCGCGCAGGTGCGCTTCTCGCCGTTCGGGATCACGCCGGGGGAGATCGCGCGCTACTACGACGACCGCTCCGACCGCTACGTGATCCCGCACGAGGAACTGTTCCTCGGCCACTTCACGTACACGCCCCGGAAGAAGCGCGAGATCACGACGCTGACGAAGGAATCGGCGCTCGGCAACTTCGAGGAGCGCCTCGGCGCGCTCACCGAGGCCGCGGCGATCGCCGAGGCCAAGCGCTGCATGAGTTGCGGCCAGTGCTTCGAGTGCGACAACTGCGTCGTCTACTGCCCGCAGACCGCGGTGGCGCGCGTGCCCAAGAAGGAAGCGACGACGGGGCGCTACGTCTACACCGACTACGACAAGTGCATCGGCTGCCACATCTGCAAGGACGTGTGCCCGACGGGCTACATCCAGATGGGATTGGGCGAGTAGCGACATGCGCGGAGCGGGCACGTTCACCGGCAGGGCGTGGCGCGTCGCGGCGAAGGCCGCGCTCGTCGTCGCGCTCGTCGTTGCGCTCGCCGGGAGCGCGCTCGCCGCCGACGCTCCCTCCACGCGCGTGCCGGTGCCGGGCGTGACCGCGCCCGCCGAGTGGAAGTGCGTCGAGG
>CALLYX010000117.1 GCA_937858775.1 uncultured bacterium
GCGGGGCGAGGATATGGAGGATAGGCGTCATGAACGTCGGGGGGACGGAGTACGGCTCGGTCTTCGACAACGAGAATCTGTACACGGACGGGGCCGTCTCGGCTGCGCCCGCCCAGACCTATCTAAGGGTGGAGGTGCAGCCGCCCTCGGGGGAGAATCTCGGGATCGAGTCTGGATACGAAATCTCCCTGCGTTACGACGGCGGACGGGAACTGAACGTCTGCCTCCCCGACCTGAGGGCGCATTACACCGCAAAACTCTACGTGGGGGCGGACGGCTCCACATGGTGGGACCAGGGCCTCCACGTCCCAGCGCACGCAGCGTGCGCCGCCTCCCCGACTCCCACGCCCACGCCGACGGCGCCGCCGATCACCTTCTTCGTCGACTTCATGCCCCCGGAGTTGGATCCGCCGGCGGGGTGGACCAAGGATGACGGGGAGCCGTACGGAACGCACGGCGGATGGGGCTGGATCTGAGATCGGCGGCGGCCGAACGGCTGTTTTCGGCTCGACGGAAGCCGCCCCCTGTTTCTTCCGGGATCCGCGCGGGGAGGCGCCGCCCGGCATCCCTGCAGAGAAGCCGGCGGCACGAGGCTTCCATTCTACCCTGGAATGAGGATAGGGCGGGGGCCGGATTCCCCGGGCCCGCCTGAGGGCGCGGCAAATCGCCGCCTTGGAGATGGTCCGGCCTCGGGAGGCGCCGCCCGGCGAATTCGGGTCCGCACCCGGCAACCCTCTCGACCCATTCGAAATTCCTGTTGCATAATTTTCCCTCTGAAGTATAATCCCTATAATTACTACTAACATAGTAGCTATTTTGAGGTGCAGATGAAACTGTCAACGAGAGTGCGGTACGGCGTCAGGCTCCTCGTGGAGCTGGGTCTTCAAGACGGGGAAAAGCCGGTTCTCCTCCGGGATATCTCGAAGAGCCAGGAGATCTCCGAGAAGTACCTGGGCCAGATCATAATCCCGCTCAAGGCCGCTGGCCTCGTGCGCACCTACCGCGGCGCGCGCGGCGGGTACCGCCTGGGGAAACCGGCGGCGGCTATCACGATCCGGGATGTCGTCGAAATCCTGGACGGTGACATGCGCCTCCTCGAGTGCGCTCGTGAGCCGGGCGCGTGCAACCGGGTCTCCAAATGCGTAACCAGGAACGTCTGGCAGGAGCTGGGGAATAGGATCTCGTCGTACCTGGAGTCGATCACGATCCATGATCTGATGGCGCGATGCGGCGGCTCCAGGGGGGGCGCGATCACATACCATATATGAACCGGAAACCGGGGAGGATGAGACCATGAGCACGTTGGATTCGAAATTGAAAGTCGAGACGCTCGCCCTGCACGGGGGGCAGGAGGCCGACCCCGCCACCGGGGCCCGCGCCGTGCCTATCTACCAGACCACATCCTTCCAGTTCCGCGACACGGAACACGCGGCGAACCTCTTCGCCCTCAAGGAGTTCGGCAACATCTATACCAGGATCATGAACCCGACGACGGACGTCCTCGAGAAGAGGATGGCCGCGATCGACGGCGGCGTCGGGGCGCTCGCCACGGCGAGCGGGCAATCCGCCATCGCCCTCTCGATCCTCACGCTCGCCCGGGCCGGGGACGAAATCGTCTCGGCCGACAACCTATACGGGGGCACGTACACGCTCTTCCACTACACCCTCCCCCGCCTCGGCCTCAAGGTCCGCTTCGTAGGGTCCAACGATCTCGCGGCGATCCGCTCCGCGATCACGCCGAGGACGAAGGCGGTCTACGCCGAGTCGATAGGGAACCCCAAGCTCGATGTCGCCGATCTCGAAGGCATCGCCGCCGTCGCGCACGCGGCCGGCATCCCCTTCATCCTGGACAACACCTCTTCCCCGTACCTGCTCCGCCCGTTCGACTTCGGCGTGGATATCGCCGTCTACTCCGCCACGAAGTTCATAGGGGGGCACGGGACCTCGATCGGGGGTCTCATCGTCGACTCCGGCAGGTTCGACTGGGCGAACGGAAAGTTCCCGCTGGTCTCGGGCCCCGAGCCCAGCTACCACGGCATGGACTTCGTCGAGGCCTTGAAACCGCTCGGGAACATCGCCTATATCATCAAGGCGCGCGTCGCGCTCCTGAGAGACCTCGGCGCCGCCATGTCGCCGTTCAACGCCTTCCTCTTCCTCCAGGGCCTCGAAACCATCCATCTGAGGATGCCGCGGCATTCCGAGAACGCGCTCGCCGTGGCGCTGCATCTCGAGAAGCACCCGGCGGTCGCCTGGGTGCACTACCCGGGCCTCCCATCGAGCCCGGAGAGGGGGCGGGCCGCCAAGTACCTCCCCCGCGGGGCGGGGGCGATCCTCGGCTTCGGGATCAAGGGCGGGCTTGCCGCCGGGAGAAGGTTCATCGACTCGCTCGAGCTCGTGTCGCACCTTGCGAACATCGGGGACGCCAAGAGCCTGGCGATCCATCCCGCGAGCACGACGCATTCGCAGCTCTCCCCCGAGGAGCAGCGCTACACGGGGGTGACGCCCGACTTCATCCGCCTCTCCATCGGCATAGAGGACGCGGGCGACGTCATCGCGGACATCGACCGTGCGCTGGCCAAGGCGGCGGCATGAGACGCGGGGCATGCGCACCCGCGGGAAAGGAACGGACATGGGCAGGATATTCGCGGATATCACTAAGACGGTGGGGAACACGCCGCTGGTGAGGATCAACCGGCTCGCCCGGGGGACGGGCGCGACCGTCCTCGCCAAGCTCGAGTCGTTCAACCCCCTGTCGAGCCTGAAGGACCGGATAGGCGTGTCCATGATCGACGACGCCGAGAGGAGGGGGCTCATCAGGGAGGGGACGGTCGTCATCGAACCGACGAGCGGCAACACCGGGATCGCCCTCGCCTTCATCTGCGCGGCCAGGGGCTACCGCCTCATCCTCACGATGCCGGACACGATGAGCGTGGAGCGCCGGCAGCTCCTGAAAATTCTCGGCGCGGAGCTAATCCTAACCGAGGGGGCGAAGGGGATGAAGGGGGCTGTGGCGAAGGCCGAGGAGATCCAGGGGGCGACGCCGGGGAGCTTCATGCCGCAGCAGTTCGACAACCCGGCGAATCCGGAGATCCACCGGAAAACGACCGCGGAGGAGATATGGGCGGACACGGACGGGAAGGTGGATTGCGTCGTGGCCGGGGTGGGCACGGGCGGCACGATCACCGGGATCGGACAGGTGCTGAAGAAAAGGAAGCCCTCCGCGAGGATCGTGGCGGTCGAGCCGGCCGACTCGGCGGTCCTGTCGGGCGGCGCACCCGGCCCGCACAAGATCCAGGGGCTGGGCGCGGGATTCGTGCCGCGCGTCCTGGACCGCTCGGTCATTGACAAGGTCGTCGCGGTCTCGCACCAGGACGCCGGCGAGATCGCCCGCCGCCTCGCCAGGGAGGAGGGGATCCTCGCGGGCATCTCCTGCGGCGCGGCGATGTGGGCGGCGCTGGGGGAGGCCCGGCGCCCCGAGTCGGCCGGGAAGACGATCGTGGCGATACTGCCCGACACGGGGGAGCGGTACCTTTCCACGTGGCTTTTCGAGTGACGGATCGGGCGTCGCTCAGACGGAATGGGGGCGGGATCATGGAAAAGAGGATATTCAGCGAGGCGAGGGAGAAGGACGTGACGCGGGCGATCGTCGGCGAGTTCCTGAAGGAGTTCAGCGACTCGGTGGAGAGCGACGTCGTCATCATCGGCTCCGGCCCCAGCGGCCTCGCGGCGGGAAGGGACCTTGCGCGCGCGGGCGTGAAGGTCGTGGTCATCGAGCGGAACAACTACCTCGGGGGCGGCTTCTGGATCGGCGGCTATCTGATGAACAAGGTGACCGTCCGCTCCCCGGGGGAGGAGATCCTCGAGGAGATCGGAGTCCCGCCGAAAAAGGCGGCGGATGGCCTCTTCGTGGCCGACGGACCGCACGCCTGTTCGCGCCTCGTCGCCGCCGCGTGCGACGCCGGCGCGCGTTTTCTCAACCTTACGTCATTCGAGGACGCCGTGGTCCGCGGCGACGGCCGCGTCGCCGGGGCCGTTATCAACTGGACCCCCGTGAAGGCCATGCCCCGCCAGATCACGTGCGTGGATCCCGTCGCGCTGGAGTCAAAGCTCCTGATCGACGCCTCCGGGCACGACGCCGTGGTGTGCGCCCGCCTCGAGGAGCGCGGGCTTCTCAAGACGAAAGGATACGGCGCGATGTGGGTGTCGGCATCCGAGGACGCGGTCGTGGAGAAGACCGGGGCGGCGTACCCCGGCCTCATCGTCGCGGGGATGGCGGTCTCCACGCTATACGGCCTGCCGCGGATGGGCCCGACGTTCGGGGGGATGCTCCTCTCGGGGAAAAGGGCCGCCGCGGCCGCCGTCGAGCTTCTCGCGGGCGGGGCGCCCCGCTGAAGGGAGGGGCGGCGCCGGAGGCCAATGTGAAACGGTCCGTCATGGTGGCGATGAGCGGGGGCGTGGACTCCTCCGTCAGCGCCCTTCTGCTCAGGGAGGCGGGATTCGAGACGGCGGGCGTCACGCTCTGCCTCGGGCCTGCCGACGGCCCGGGGGAAAGTCCCCGCTGCTGCGGCCCGCAGGCGATCGATGACGCCCGCCGGGCGTGCGCGCGGATCGGGATCCCCCACCACGTCCTCGATTTCTCCGTGGAGTTCGATCGAGACGTGATCGAGTATTTCGTGCGCGGATACGCCGGGGGCAGGACGCCCAACCCGTGCGTAGAGTGCAACCGGCGCCTCAAGTTCGGCGCCCTGCTGGACCGCGCCGTCGCGCTCGGCTTCGACGCCCTCGCGACCGGCCACTACGCGAGGATCGAAGCGGGCCCCTCCGGTCCCCGCCTCAAAAAAGCCCGCGACGAGCGCAAGGACCAGAGCTACTTCCTTTACTCCATCCCCGGGGCCGCCTTGGGGAAAGTGCTCTTCCCGGTCGGCGGGCTCCTGAAGGAGGAGGTGCGCGCGATCGCCCGTAAGGCCGGCCTGCCCGCGGCGGACCGGCGCGAGAGCCAGGATATCTGTTTCATCCCGGACGGCGATTACCGCCGCTTCATCGAGCGAAGGATGGAGCCGCCGCAGCCGGGCCTCATCGTGGATGCGGAGGGGAGGGAGGTCGGCAGGCACCGCGGGCTTCCCTTCTACACGATCGGGCAGAGGAAATCGCTCGGCGGCGGCATGGGGGCGGCGAGGTACGTCATCTCGATCGAACCGGGCATGAACCGCCTGGTCGTCGGGGAGCGCGGCCGGCTGAGGGCGCGGGGGCTTGTCGCGGACGATCCCAATCTCCTTGTCCCCTCCCTCCCCCCCGCCGTCTTCGCGAAGGTGCGCTCCTCCCACGGGGGGGCGGCGTGCGCGGTCGAGCGCGGGGCGGACGGGCTTCGCGTCATCTTCGACGAGCCCCAGGAGGCGATAACGCCCGGCCAGTCCGTGGTCCTCTACGACGGCGACACCGTCCTGGGCGGGGCCGTCATCAGGGCCTCCCTGGGGGAACAGTAGGGCGGGGGGGGCATGGATTTCGTGGACCTGACCGGCGAGGAGTGCCCGATGTTCTTCGTCAGGGTCATGCTGCGGATGCACGAGACGCCCGCCGGGGGGGGCGCCGGTTTCATCGTCTCGGACGGCCCCCAGCTCCGCGACGTCCGAAGGAGCGCCGAGGCGGATGGGCACAGGGTGGAGCCGGTGGGGCGCGACGGCGGCAGGAACTTCATCCTGATATGGAAGGACGGCATGCATGGACGCGCCGGGCCCGAAGCGTAAAGGGGCTGATCTCCGCGAAGAGGAGATCGTGCGCTACTCCCGCTCCATCATCCTGCCGGAGGTGGGGATCGAGGGGCAGGGGCGGCTCCGCTCGTCCGGCGCCCTCGTGGTAGGGGCGGGGGGCGTCGGTTCGGCCCCCCTCCTCTACCTCGCCGCCGCCGGCCTCGGGCGGATCGGCATCGCGGATCCGGACACCGTCGAGATCTCCAACCTCCAGCGCCAGATCGTCCATTCCGCCGCCGACGCGGGCCGCGCCAAGGTGGAATCCGCCGCGGACCGGATACGCTCGCTCAACCCGTGGTGCGACGTCGCAACGTTCCGCGAGAGGGTGGTCGCGTCCAACGTTCGCGCGCTTCTCCGCGGATACGACGTGGTGCTCGACGGGAGCGACAACTTCCCGACGAGGTATCTCGTCGCGGATTGCTGCTGGCTGGAGAGGATCCCGCTCGTCTCCGCGTCCGCGGTGCGCTTCCACGGGCAGCTCTTCGCTGTGACCCCGGCGGAGGGATTCCCATGCCACCGCTGCCTTCTGCCGGAGCCGCCCTCCGGCGACGCGGCGGAGTCGTGCCGCCGGAGCGGCGTGTTCCCACCGGTCGTCGGCGTTATGGGGGCGCTCCAGGCGGCGGAGGCGCTGAAGATACTGCTCGGCCTCCCCTCCCAGGCCGCGCGGCGGCTCATCGACTACGACGCCCTCCGGTGCGAGTTCAGCGTGTTGGAGAGGCGGCGCGATCCCTCCTGCCCGCTCTGCGGCGCCGAGCCGACGATCACCGCGCCGGGGGCGCCGTCGGCGGCGAAAGGATGCGGGTCATGAACGACACGGCGGCGATCTATCTCGACTACGCGGCCACGACCCCCATGGCGCCGGAGGCGATCGAGGCGATGCGACCCTTCCTCCGGGAGGAGTTCGGGAACCCCTCCTCCATCCACAGCGCGGGCGGCCGCGCCGCGCGCGCCCTCGAGGCGGCCCGGGAACGGACGGCGGCCCTTGCCGGGGCAAGGTCGCCGGAGGAGATCGCCTTCACCTCGGGCGGGACCGAGAGCGACGCCTGGGCGATCGTCGGAAGGATCCTCGCCGGCGAGGCGAGGCATATCGTGACATCCGCGGTAGAACACCACGCGGTGCTCGAGACCGTCGAGGCGGCCCGGCGCATCTACGGCTGCGAAGCGACCGTCCTACCCGTGGACGCGCAAGGCCTCGTGGATCCCGACTCCCTCCGCCGGGCCATACGAGACGACACCGCCGTCGTGAGCATAATGTGCGCGAATAACGAGACGGGCACCGTACAGCCGATCCGGGAGCTCGCGCGGATCGCCCACGAGCGCGGGGCGGTTTTCCACACCGACGCCGTGCAGGCAGCGGGCAAAATTCCGATCGACGCCGAGGAGAGCGGTGTCGACCTTCTCAGCCTCTCGGCGCACAAGTTCTACGGGCCGAAGGGGATCGGGGCCCTCTACATACGGCGCGGAACGAGGCTCGAGCCCCTGCAGCGCGGCGGCGGGCAGGAGGGCGGAAGACGGGCCGGGACGGTCAATGTCCCGGGGGCCGTCGGGATGGGGGCGGCGGCCTCCCTCGCCCTCGAACGCGAGGCCGTCGACACGCCCCGCGAAAGGGCGCTCGTCGAACTCCTCTGGGCGCGCCTCTCCTCCGGCATACCCCGCGTCAGGAGAAACGGCCACCCGTCCCTCCGCCTCCCCGGGATCCTGAACGTGAGCGTAGAGGGCGTCGACGGCGAGGCGCTGCTCATGGCCCTCGACCGCCTCGGCATACTCGTCTCCACCGGCTCCGCGTGCGCGGCCGGTTCGATGCTGCCGTCCCACGTTCTGCGCGCTTTGGGAACGCCCCAGGGGTACATCCGCGGCTCGCTGCGTTTCAGCCTCGGGCGCGGCAGCGGCGAGGAGGATATATCGCGCGTCGCCGAGCACCTTCCCGGGATAGTCGAGCGCCTTCGCGCCCTCGCGCCCGGGAAGGCGGCGCAACCTGGAGCAACGCCATGAAAGAAACCGCAAGCAGCGCATGCGTCCTCATGTTCTCCGGCGGCCGGGACTCGACGATCGCCGCGGCCCGGCTCTCGAAGTCGTTCGGACGCCTGCTCCTGGTCACCCTCTCCTCCGGGCACCTGACCGGCCTTGAGAACGTGCGCAGGCGCGTAGCCCAGCTTCGCACCCTCCTGCCCCGGGGATCCGAATGGATGCAGGTCGCCCAGCCGGCGCTTCCGGTCGTCGAGCCGTTCGCGTACCGCACCTGCCTTCCCTGCCAGCACGCCTACATCGCCACGGGCGCGCTGATCGCGAAGGGGGAAGGTATCGCGGATCTCGCCATGGGGTACGCCGGCTACCAGGGCGCCTGGCCCGAACAGACGCCGTACGCGACCGCCGGCGCGGCGCGGGTCCTGCGCAAAGAGGGGATCCGCCTCCGCCTTCCAGTCTACGATCTCCGGTCGAAGGAAGAGGCCCTCGCCGAACTCGCCCGCCTCGGGATGGGGCCGGAATCCCTCGAACAGAAATGCCTTCGGCAGGAGTCCAACGTGGATCTGGACGGCGCGGCGCTGAAGGAGGAGACGGACAGGTGGCTGGCGAGCATAGCCGCCGCGATCGGGGCGCCGGACGCCGTTTCCCCGCCCGTTCTCCGCCGCGAAAAGGTTGTGTGATCGTCCGGATACGCCCGCTCGGGCGCGAAACAAAGCCCCGCCCCCCTTTCGGGAGACGGGGCTTGTGATTGTCAACGCAACGCGTCAGGCGGACTGCCGACGCACGTTGATGGCCTGCTGGCCCTTGCGGCCGGGGGCGACATCGAACTCCACCGCCTCGCCGTCCTCGAGGGTCTTGAACCCCTCCATGAGGATCGAGCTGTGATGGACGAAAAGGTCCTCACCGCTCTCGGGCGTGATGAAACCGAAGCCCTTCCGCTCGTCGAACCACTTCACTGTGCCTCTTGCCATTGTACCTGAACTCCTTCTCTGGCACGGGGGAGGCGCCGATTTTCTGCGTCCCGCCCTATTCGGCGGCGTGCCGCAGCCTCCCAGTCGGTCTGAACGGCTCAGGGTATGGAAAAACCGCGAGTCCAGCGTCGGCCTCGCGGTTCATAGATTACTCAACCTATTATACCCACGCGCCATTCTGACCGTACGCAGTATAGCAG
>CALLYX010000118.1 GCA_937858775.1 uncultured bacterium
CCACCGCGGCCGGCAGGGCGAGCCAGAAGCCTATCCGGAGCAGCTCGCCCGCGCTCAAGCGCGACGCCGCCGACGACGCCGCCTCAACGCCCCCCTCGGTCCACGCCTCCACGCCTGCCCCGCCCTCCCCCCTGAGGGCGGCTATGCGGGCCCTCGCCTCGCTCAGCTCCGTCCTCCCCCGCTGGAGGACGAGAAGCGCCCGGTTCAGCTCGTCCTTGAGCGTCGCAGGGGTCCAGCGCTCCTCCCGTATCACCGCAATCTGCTCGAGCAGGGCGGCGAAGCCCGCCCGCGCGTCTTTCACAAGGGCGGCGCGGCGCGCGACCTCGTCCCCCTCGCCCTCGAGAAGCGCGAGGGACTTCACGAGGGCCTCGGAGAGCTCCTTCTTCCCCCGGTACCACTCCTCCTGCCGGTGCCCCAGGTCCTCCAGTTCAGCCTTCTCCCGCTCAAGATCGGCCTGCTGCCTGCGGAGCTTCGCGATCTGCTCCTTCGCCTTCTCCACCTTGACGAGAAGCTCATCCTGCTCTTTCAGGTTCATGACTTCCTCTCCGGGTGATCCGCCGCGGCCCCTCAGAGAAGGCCAAGTATCTGCCCGAGGTCCGTCACCTGGTAGTCGGGGACGATCTTCAGGTTCTCGGGGTCCTGCCGGGCCGATTCGATTTCGCGCTCCATCTGGTCCACCAGCTCGCCGTCTTCGTCGCGGCGCTTCACGAGGACCGTCCACATCCCGGCCATGTTGCCCATCTGGATGTCCGTGAGGCGGTCGCCGACCATCATCGCCTTCTTCGCGGAGACGTTCATTTTCTTCAGGACGATCCCGGCGATCCGCGGGTTCGGCTTCTCCAGGTTGTCCCTCAGCGAATCGTTCCAGTCGAAGAAAGCGTCTGGCGGCTGGAGCCCGGGGACGTGCTTGAACGCCTCGAGTACAACGGCCTTGGTCGTGAACGTCGCCACGGCGTATTTCACCTTCATCGCGCTGAGCTCGCGCATCAGCCGCACCGCGTCCGGGAAGAGCTTCGATCGGCCGGCTCGGATGTACCGGATGCGCTCCCGCTCGTCCACGACGCCCTTAGCCCGCTGGAAGTGGGCCCAGGTGGTCTTCAGGCCGATCGTCTCGAGCTTCTCCATGAACCCCTTGTTCGTGAAGTAGGAGAGCATATACTCCTCCTCCCTCCCCTTAGGGATGGAGCCGCCGCACTCCGCGACCGTCTTCACGAAAACATCCTTCCAGTAGATCTTGGGGTTCGGATAGATCTTGGCGATCGTGTTGTCGTTGTCGAATATCACCGCTTCCATCTTCCTTGCCATGGTGCAGCCTCCGCTCGTCGAAATCCGCGCGGCGCGCCGATAAGCCCGCCGACCGGCGCCCGCGCCGGGCCCGCCGCGGCGCCGTCAGCGGCCCTCCCGGCGTTTCTTCTCCTTGAACGCCCTCAGCCACAGATCGTAATCCGCGCCCAACTCGTCCCTGCGCTGCTCGAACTCCTCGAGGGAGATCGGGATCGGCGAATCGCCCCGGAACCGGCGGAGGGAGACGTACGCCTGGTAGGCGAGGACCGACTTCGCCTTGTGTAGTACGG
>CALLYX010000119.1 GCA_937858775.1 uncultured bacterium
GCACCGCTCCATGACCGCGCGCGGGACGGGTTCGCTCGAATACCGCCGCACGCTCCGGCGGCTCTTCACTAGTTCAAGAAAAGTCATGGGGCCGCCTTTTCGGGGTTCGATCTGTTCGGGCCGAGCAGGCGGCCGGGCGCTCTCCATCTTCTCTCCCCTTATTTCGAAGGCGCGGATCCGCCGCCGAGGGGGCGGTTCCCGGCGGGGCCGTCATCTGCGCCCGTTGCCCGGAAACGCCGATGAGGCGGATGGGACGCCGCGCCTGTATTCCGCCTGGAAGTAAACCATAAAACCAGTGGAAAGGCAAGGAATTCGTCCTACCGGGGCCCTGATTCCAATACGCAAAATAATACTTGCAACGGGCACGGCATTTACTATCATATAGTAATCTGATAGACATTATAATGATTCTATTTGATTCGTACGACGGCAGGTTGCGCGGACGGTTCATCTGTTGGAGAGAACGCGATGACGACAGTTCAATCGATTGAGGCGATCGACTTCGATCCGAACGGGAGCGCGGAAGAACTCGTGCGCCGGGCGCTGGAACGCTTTCATCCCCGGATAGCCATAGCCACCAGTCTCCAGGACGCGGTCCTCATCCATATGGCCGCGCGCGTCAGGCGCGATGTCAGGGTCTTTTCCATCGACACCGGCCGCCTTCCGGAAGAGGCGTACGCATGCGCCGAGGAGGTACGCGAGCGGCTCGGCGTCCTCATCGAATGGCACTTTCCCATGCGCGAACGGCTGGAGAAACTGGCGACGGAGAAAGGGGTCTTCTCGTTCCGGGAGGATGTCGCGAACCGCCTGGAGTGCTGCGCGATCCGCAAGGTCGAACCGCTGACCCGCGCGCTGGCGGGCCTTGACGCCTGGATCACCGGGCAGAGGCGCGACGAAAGCGCGACGCGCAGGGGGCTTGCGCGGGTCGAACGGGATGCGGCGCACGGCGGCATCTTGAAGATCAACCCGCTCGCGGATTGGACGATGGAGGATGTGAGGGCCTACCTCCGCGCTCACCGGGTCCCGTACAACCGCCTGCTCGACCGTGGATACACGTCGATCGGATGCGCCCCGTGCACCCGCCCGACGGGGCCCGGCGAGGAGCCGAGGGCCGGGCGCTGGTGGTGGGAACACTCCGGACGGAAGGAGTGCGGCCTGCACTCGTGCAACTTCCGGGAACGGGTAGGATCGGCGACATGACGCATCTTGACAGGATCGAGGCCGCCGCCGTGCATATCCTCAGGGAGGCGTACCGCGAATTCAGGAACCTCGTGATGCTCTGGTCCATCGGCAAGGACAGCACGGTGCTGCTCTGGCTCGCGCGCAAGGCCTTCTTCGGGCATGTGCCGTTCCCGCTGATGCACATCGACACCGGCTTCAAGATCCCCGAGATGATCGCCTATCGCGACCGGACGGCGCGGGAGTGGGGGCTCGACCTTATCGTGGGATCGAACCGGGCCGCGATCGAGGAGAAGCGGACATTCCCGGACGGCGCCCTGTCGCGGGTTGAGTGCTGCCGCGTATTGAAGAGCGAGGCGCTCAAGCACACGCTGTCGGGCGAATGGCCGCGCCTCCGCATGGACAGGGCCGCGGGCCGCCTCCTGCCGGAGAAGAACCCGGAGGCGTTCACCGGGGTGATCGTGGGGGTGCGCGCGGATGAGGAGGGGAGCCGCTCCAAGG
>CALLYX010000120.1 GCA_937858775.1 uncultured bacterium
GCCTTCGCCCGTACGATCTCGCCCGGGGCGGCGCCGGTCTTGAACATCTCCGCGAAGACGCCCTTCGCCGTGGCGGCGCTGATCGTCCCCGCGGCGACGAGGCCGAGGAGCCCCGCGACCGCCTCCGGCCGCGCCCGGCACGCCGCGATCCCCGCGCCGGCATCCTTCAGGGTGCGGAGCATCTCCCCCATGATGAAATGCCCGGCCGCCTTCGCCCCCGCGCCCGCCGCCACCACCGCCTCGAAGTAGTCCGCTATTTCGCGGTCGGCCGTCAAAACGTCCGCGTCGTACGGGGCGAGCCCGTAAGCCGAAACGAACCGGTCCCTCCTGGCGATCGGGGCCTCCGGGAGCGAACGGCGAAGCCGCTCGATCCAAGAGTCGTCGGGGGCCACCGGGACGAGATCCGGCTCCGGGAAATACCGGTAGTCGTGCGCCTCCTCCTTGCTCCGCATCGGGCGGGTCACGCCCTCCTCCGCCTCCCAGAGGCGGGTCTCGGAGATGACCCGCCCGCCCGCCCGGAGGGCGCTCGTCTGCCGGTCTATCTCGTAGGCGAGCGCCCTCTGGACCGCCCGGAACGAGTTCATGTTCTTCACCTCCGCCTTCACGCCCAGCCCCCGCGCCCCGCGGGGCCGGACGGAGACGTTGGCGTCACAGCGGAGGCTCCCCTTCTCCATGTCGCAATCCGAGACGCCCAGGTACTGCAGCGCGAGCTTGAGGGCCTTCAGGTAGGAGTGGGCCTCGTCGGGCGATGATATCTCCGGCTCGCTCACGATCTCGATGAGCGGGACGCCGGAGCGGTTGTAGTCGACGCCGGAGTCTCCCCCCGCCACGTCGCCGTGGACGAGCTTCCCGGCGTCCTCCTCGAGGTGGACGCGGTTGATCCCTATCCGCTTCCTCCCGCCCCCGTCGAGCTCTATCTCCAGCCCGCCCCCGACGCAAAACGGAAGGTCGTATTGGGAGATCTGGAAGTTCTTCGGGAGGTCCGGGTAGAAATAGTTCTTGCGGTCGAACTTGCTGAACCGCGCGACGCGGCCGCCGAGCATCATTCCGGCCAGGGCCGCGTACCGCACCGCCTTCTCATTCAGCACGGGGAGCGCGCCGGGAAGTCCCAGGCAGACGGGGCAGACGGAGCTGTTCGGCGGCGCGCCGAAGGTCACGGGGCAGCCGCAGAAGATCTTGGATTCGGTCTTGAGCTGCACGTGCACCTCGAGGCCTATGACCGCCTCGTATTCACTCATGCGCCCCTCTTCGAATCCACGGCGGCCTTTTCCCCCCGCGCCCGGTCGGAGGGCGGGCGCGCCTTGTGCCACTCCGTCGCCGTCTCGTATGCGCGGGCCGCCCGGAAGATGGCCGCCTCGTCGAACTGTTTCCCGATCAACTGGAGGCCGACCGGGAGCCCCCCGGAGAACCCGCACGGTATCGAAATCGCGGGGACGCCGGCGAGGCTGGCGGGGATCGTGAATATGTCGGACAGATACATCTGGATGGGGTCGGATGTCTTCTCCCCTATGCCGAACGCGGCCGAGGGCGTCACCGGCGCGGCTATCAGATCGCACGCCTCGAACGCCCTCTTGAAATCACCGCTCAGGAGCGTCCGCACCTTCTGGGCCTTGAGGTAGTATGCGTCGTAGTAGCCCGAGCTGAGGACGTAAGTCCCGAGCATGACGCGCCGTTTCACCTCGTCCCCGAAGCCGTCCGACTTGGTGCGCTCGTACATGTTGAGGAGATCCCCGGGGCTCGGGGCTCGATAGCCGTACTGGACGCCGTCGTAGCGCGCGAGGTTCGAACTGGCCTCCGCGGTGGCGATTATATAGAAGGCGGCGACCGCGTACTCCGTGTGCGGGAGGCTCACCTCCACCGGCTCGGCGCCGAGTTCGCGCATCCGTCCGATTGCGGCCTCGACCGCCCCCCTCACCCCGGCGTCCATGCCGCCGATGAAATACTCCCTCGGCACTCCGAGGCGCATCCCCTTCACCCCGCCCCCCGAGGCCGCCGGGGGGCCGGCGGCCGGCTCAGCCGCGGAGGTCGAGTCCAGCGGGTCGCGCCCCCCCATGATATCGAGGAGCAGGGCGATGTCGCCGACGCTCCGGGCGAGCGGGCCGATCTGGTCGAGCGAGGAGGCGAATGCGACGAGGCCGTAGCGGGAGACGCGCCCGTAGGTCGGTTTCAGGCCCGCCACGCCGCAGAAGGCAGCGGGCTGTCGTATGGACCCGCCCGTGTCGGAGCCCAGCGCCGCGGGGACCTCGCGCGCCGCCACGGCCGCGGCCGAGCCGCCGCTCGACCCCCCCGGCACCCGGGCCGTGTCCCACGGGTTGCGGGTCGGACCGTAGCACGAGTTCTCCGTGGAGGAGCCCATGGCGAACTCGTCCATGTTCAGTCTCCCCATGAGCACCGCGCCCTCGGCGCGGAGGCGCTCGACGGCCGTGGCGCTGTAAGGGGCGGTGAAGCCGCTCAATATCCTGGAGGCGCAGCTGAGCGGCCTTCCGGCCGCGCAGATGTTGTCCTTTATGCCGATTGGGACGCCGTCCAACCTCCCGGCGGCCGCCCCGGAGCGGAGGCGGCGGTCGGCGGCGTCCGCCTCCGCCAGCGCCTCATCCTCAAAAAGCTCGACGAAGGCCCGGACGGTCTTCTCCGCCTCCCGGGCGCGGGCGAGACAGGCGGAGACGAGCTCGCGGGAGGAGCATTCCCCCCTGCGCAGCGCGGCCGCCGCCTCGGTCACGGTGAGATCGGTGAGCTCCACGCCCCTTCCCCTTTCTCGGCCTTCATGCGCCTACTCTATGACCTGCGGTACCCTGATGAACCCCCCGCCCGATTTCGGGGCGAGCTTCACGACGGCCTCGCGCCCCATGGGGGGGCGAGCCGTGTCCGGGCGCGTAACGTTCCTCAGGGGGAGGATGTGCGCCGTGGGCTCGACCTTCTCCGTGTCGAGCTCGTTGAGCTTCTCGACGTAGCCGACGATCGCGCCGAGCTGGGCGGTGAAGCGCTCCTTCTCGTCCTCAGAGAGGGCGAGGCGGGCGAGGCGGGCGACATGTTCGACGTCTTTTCGCGTGACCGGCATGGATTCTTCCCAGCGGCGCGCCGCCGCATCAAGGCGCGCCATTTTAGCATATCCGGGCGGGGCGCGCGGAAATATCCGGGGGGGGGGACGGGATGGCGCGGCGCAGTCACCGTATCTCGAAACCCTTCGACGCCTCCAAGAACGCGTCCCCCCGGCCCGTGATCTCGCTGGAGGGATCGAAGAACGCCGCCACGACTTCGTATTGGCCCTTCGGGGCGCCGCGGGGAACGGCGCCGGAGTAGAGCCGGTATTCGAAGGGGGGGTGCAGGCCGGGAACGGACACGGCCGCAGGCGCCACCGGCCCGAGCGTCGTCGCATCCACCATCGAGCCGTCGGGCAGGAAGATCGCCGCGTAGGCGGTGAACGGGGGTTCGATGGGGCGTTTGAGGACGAACCGGGACGAGAAGGAGTCGCCAGCCTCGAACAGGCTACCGTTCAGCTCGATCTCCGCCTGCGCCGTTCCCGCCGGGACAGCCAAGCGCGCGAGCGTCCCGACGGCGGCCTTCGTGAAGTTCGCCGCGAATGCCGCGTCGCAGTGGGCCCACGTGTCGTCGACCGTGTGGTAGTGCGGATTGAAATAGGCCTCCCGCTCGTCCTCGATGCCGAGGTTCG
>CALLYX010000121.1 GCA_937858775.1 uncultured bacterium
CGGCCCCGCCCCTCTCCCAGTCGGCGGAGGCTTTCAAGGGCGCATCGTACCCGCCTGCGTGGTGGAGCCAGATCACTACCGACTGGTACACCAGCGACTCGCACTGCCCCCCGCACTGCGTTCTCATCAACGCGACAAGCGACTTCCTCGTCAACCCTATCCACTCCACCCCCGACACGCTCTCGTCCTGGTACAGGGGCACCAGCTCCTCCCTGACCGTCGAGTACGGGTACTCCGCGTCGGGCCCGTGGTTCGCCGTCTCCGGAAGCCCTTTCGCGGGATCCGGCTCGTGGGAGAAGAAGGAGAGCCCGCTCGCCTCCTACAGCAACATATACCTCCGCTTCACGCGCACCACCACCTCGGGGAACCATTACATCGACGACGTGCTGGTCACCTCGCGCGGCGGCGCGACGCCCACGCCGACCTCGACGCCGACGCGCACACCCACGCCGCCGGGCCCTACGGCGACGCCGACGAGGACGCCTACGCGCACGCCCACGCCGTCGGGCCCGACCCCGACGCCGACGAGGACGCCGACGCGCACGCCCACGCCGTCGGGCCCGACACCTACGCCCGCGCGCGTGAACTACCAGCCCGCCGCGGCGGTGACGCCGGCAGGCGGCTGGGCGATCGATACCGGACAGGCGTTCACGCCGGGCGGATTCGGCTGGCGTTAGCCCGGGGGCTTCACGCGCGGCCGGATCCGCGCGCCATGCGCCCGGCCGCATAGGCGACCTGGGCTGAACCGGCGCCGGGCCATGACGGCTCGCCCGCGCCACCGCCCGCCAAGAGACGGGCCGCCGGCGACCAAGGGGAGGGAGCGGGGCGGGGCGGCTGCGCACGGCGTCCCCGAGTGGCGGCGGCGCGCCCCCCCCGCCGGAATTAGATGAAAATTTTCCGCGGAAATCTCATTGACAACATCGCGGGATCGCACGCTTCAACGAGTGCTCCACGGCTCGCCTCAACGGGGCGCGCCGTTCATGCGACTAGTTGCGCGCTAGGCCGATACGACGGCCGATCTCCATTCCCATGGGCGGACTTCGGACGCCAAGATCCGATATCGCGGACAAAACAGCCGTTTTCCGTCATAACTATTTGCGCCGCTGAGTGAAGATATCGGTATCCCGCGTTGACAGATCTTCAAAAAGCGCGTATCTTTCTCGCAAAGGCCATTGGTGTGATGGGGCGTCTACCCCGTGAATGAACGAGGAGCCGTCGAGATGTGCCGCACGGTCGCCGTCGCCGCCAGCGCAGCATTAATTTTTTCGGCCCTGTCCGTCCCTCCGGCCGACGCCGGGGACCTGACCATCTACAACATCGAGGTGGGCCTCGACAGCAGTTCCGGCTCCTATGCCCAGGGCGACTCGGCGCTCATACAGTTCCCGAACGGCAAGACGATGCTCATCGACGGCGGGAACAGCAACGACTACGGCGGCAACACGGTACTCGCCGTCTTCAACCTGATCGGCTTCACCGGCCCCCTCGACTACGTCGTCTGCTCGCACTTCCACACGGATCACATGAACGGACTGGTGACGGTCTGCACCGCCGACAACTACCGTTTCCGCCCGACAGCGGCGAACTCGGTGTTCGACAACGGCGACGCCGCCGGGCCCAGCAGCGCCTACTCCAGCCTGTTCTCGGGCAAGAGGAAGAAGCCCGCAGTCGGCGAGACCCTCACCATCGGCTCGGGCGCGGACCTGTGCACCGTGACGTTCGTCACCGTCAACGGCGGCATCTACGGGGGGGCGGCGATCGACACCTCCGATCCGAACGACTCCTCGATCGCCGTGCTAATCACCTTCGGCGGGTTCGACTACCTCTCCCTCGGGGACCTCTCCTCATCCGGGGAGGACGAGTTGGCGGCCGCATGGAGCGGGCTGGGCCGGAACGTGGACGTCCTCAAGGTCAGCCACCACGGGAGCACCACCTCCACGAGCAACGCCTTCGTCAGCGCCATACGTCCGGAGTACGCCGTCATCTCCGCCGGCAACGGCACGGGGTGGAGCCATCCCAACCAGTACACGCTCAACCACCTGAACGCCAAGACGAGCGCCGGGGCGGCGTATTCCCCCGCGTACCCGGCGTGCCAGAAGATATTCACGCTGGAGCACGGGGACGGGACCTGGACATGTCCGAACGCCGTCATAGTCGGGAACGGCAGCACGGACGCCACGAAGCAGGGTGCGCTGAAGACAGTCGTATACGGGGGGGGCAGCTACTACTCCTTCACCAACATCGGGCAGGTCACGAACAACTTCAACTACTCCGGCATCCCGGTCGACGACGCGGGCGGCGCGACGGCGACCCCCAGCGGCCCGACCGCGACGCCGACCCGGACGCCGACCGCCCCGACGCCGACGCCGACGCGGACCCCGACGATCACGCCGACCCCCACCGACACACCCTCCGGAACAGCGGTGGTCGTCAACCAGGTGTGCCCGTTCTCCAGCCCCGGCGAATACGTGGAACTGTATAACAACACCGGCTCGGCGGTGAATCTGGCCGGGTGGCAGCTCGATGTGTACAGCAACGACTATACCTTCACCGCGTCAGACATCATCCCGGCGCACGGCTACTTCCTGGTCTCCGACACCTCCCCGGTAAGCGGCGTCACCGCGGACGTGTATACGGACATCAACATCACCGACAACGGGGTGAACAGCTTCGCCCAGTTGAAGGACGGCTCCGGGACGGTTGTTGACAAGGTCGGGTGGTCGAGCTCGAGCATTTACGAGGGCACCAAGCTCGGAACCCTCCCCGCCGGCAAGGCGTGGAAGAGGGTGACGGACGGGGCGGACACCGACAACAACGCGAACGACTTCTCCGCCATCACCCCGGCCCCCCGCAACCGCGCGTACGGCCAGCCGACCGCCACGCCGACGCCGACCCGCACCCCGACGCCGACGATCACGCCGACGCCCACGCAGCTCCCCAACGAGCTCTTCTCCGACAACTTCGACGCCTACACGGCCCCGGCCCTCGACACGGGCAAATGGACCTCCAATGTCGGTCCCGCCGAGACCGTCACCGAGGCGCGCTCCTCGCTCCCCAACTCCCTGAATCTTAACGGGTACGGCGACCCCGACACGGGCGGCGGCGACGTCGTCCAGTCGAGGGTGATTGACCTTTCGGGCCATGTCTCCGCCCAGGTCGCCTTCGCCTACGCGTGCGGCGGCAGCTCCGGGGACCTCCCGGAGAAGGACGACCAGATGTGGGTCGCGTATCTCAACAACGTCGGGGAGTGGACGACGCTCGTGGCGTATCCCGGCGGGACGCGCATGACCTCCTTCGCCGCGGTGACGCTCGAACTCCCAGCCGACGCGCTGCACGCCGGCTTCCGGCTCCAATTCGCAAGCAGCGGCACCTACAGCAAGACCAAGCACGACGACTGGTACATCGACAACGTCAAGGTGCTCGGCGGCCCGACTGCCACGCCTACGCCTACGCCGACGCGGACCCCCACCCCCACCCCGACCCCCACCCCGACACGGACGCCGACGCGCACCCCGACGCCGACGAGCACGCCGATCGGGGCGACGCCGGCGCCCGTGCGCGTGAACTTCCAGCCGGCCGAGGCCTCCGCGCCGGGGGACGGCTGGGCGATCGATACCGGGATGTCGTACGGCCAGGGCGGCTACGGCTGGCGTTAGCCGTGGGGCGCGGCGCCCTGGCCCTCTCTCTTCTCGCAAATCATACCCTGCCGGCCGCTATCCCCGTTTGCAAAGCCCTTCCTTCGGGAAACCGCCGGGTCGCGGGGCGGATATGAACCGCTGAGGGACGAAGGCCCCGCGTACCGCGGGCATGGGTGGGCCGTCCCGCGCGCGGGCCGGGACGGGACGATCGGGAAAGCGGGGCGAGCGCGGCCTCGCCCCTCGCTCACTCCTTCCGGCAGATGAAGATTCTCCTCAGGGCGAGGATCCTCCTCACGCGCTCGCCGCACAGGCGTTCGAGCGCCTCCCCCGCCTTGATCAGGAGGGCGGGCCCCCCCGGGATCAGCACGGTCGTGCGCTCGATCTCCACCCCCAGGCCCGCCGCCTCTATGGCCCGGCGCAGCGCGGCCCTCCCCAGGAAGCGGTGGGGCCCTTCGCTGTGGTGCAGGTCAAGGACCGCCGCCAGCCAGTGCACGGGCTCCCAGAGCAGGTTGGGGGTGGTGATGATGACGCCGCCCCCCTTCCTGCACACCCGCGCGAGTTCGCGGATGAAACCCGACGGGTCGGGGAGGTGCTCGACGGTCTCGAAACAAAGGACGGAGTCGAACGACGAATCCTTGAACGGAAGGGGGAGCTCGCCGAGGAGCACCCGCATTGCCGCCACCCCCTTCTCCCTGAACTTGTTTCCGGCGATCCTAAGGAAGCCCTCGGAGACATCGGCGCAGACGCCCTTCCCGATCCTCCCCCTCTCGTGGAAATAGAGCGTCCCGTTTCCCGTCCTTCCGCAGATGTCGAGAACCGTGCCTTCCACCGCGAGGGGGCTCAGCGCGTAGCTGTCCGTGAAACGGCGCGCGTATGAGTAGGTCTCGTGGTCTATCTCGTCGTAGTCGTGGACGGAGTCCCAGAACCGCCCGACCTCGGCGTACCTCCATGTCCGGGCGCGCATGTAGGCGATCTCGCCGCGGAGCCTCCCCCACGCCCCCCTGATTTTCATCTTCCGAGCGCCTTTCTCCTCGCCCCCGCCATGAGGCCGAGCAGGCCGAACGGGATACGCCTCCCGCAGAGGCGGAGGAACCACGCCGCGGCGCGGAGCCCCGCGGGGTCGCCGCTCTTCTTGTGCCGTATGTTGTGCCGGTGCATCCGGAAGAGTTCCTCGACCGCGATCTCTTCCATCTCCACATCGGCCGCGCGGAGCGCTTCCTCCCCCGCGGCCGTCCGGGCGATGACGACGGATCGCTTCCCGTGACCCCACGCGTCCCCGACCGACAGATCGGCGAGCTCGCTCATGTAGTCGCCGCAGCCCGCGCAGCGCCCCGGGGCGAAGATCAGGTTGACCGCGTCGTAGCAATACTTGGGGAAGAACCTCTCGGCCCCCGAGCGCGTCCGGACCAGGAAGCCCCCCGGATACGGCCCCCCGCGGTACCGGAGGGAGGCGACCTCCTCCTTCCGGACGCCCGCCTTTCCGAGCAGGAAGTCGGTGGCATCGGGCGTCATGTTGTAGCCGCAGAATAGGCCGACGATGAGGGCGATATTGCCGTGCCGGCCGGCCGCCATCCTCCGCCGGAGCGCCCGTACGTGGCATGGGAGGCCCACCACGGCGACGCGCCCGGCCTCCCCGCCGAGCGCCGCGAGAATCCTTCCCGTGTCGATGAGGACGTATTTGGATCCGCTCGCCTCGATGAGTTCGCCCCGCGTCCTGGCGAGCCGGACATCCGGGGCCCACGGCCGCTCCTTCTCCATCCCCACGACGCACGCCGCGCCGCATCCCCCCCTCT
>CALLYX010000122.1 GCA_937858775.1 uncultured bacterium
GGGCGGAGTCGAGGGTCCACGGGGCGCGGCTCGCCCGCGTCCACTTCCACGAGATCGGGGCGGTCGACTCGATCGTCGACGTCCTCGGGGCGTGCGCGGGCCTCCGGCTTCTCGGCGTGGACGAGGTCCGCTCCTCGGCTCTTCCGTGGAACGGCGGCTCCGTGGCCTGCGCCCACGGCGTCCTTCCGGTCCCGGCGCCCGCGGCGGCGGAGATGATGCGGGGAATCCCGGTGGTGCCGCACCCCGCCCGCGGTGAGATGGTGACGCCGACCGGGATCGCCGTCCTCAGGGCCGTCGCGGCGGGGTTCGGCCCCCCGCCCGCGATGAGGGTCGGCGCCATCGGATACGGCGCCGGGGAGACGAACTTCCCGGGCTTCCCCAATCTCCTCCGGCTGGTCCTCGGGGAGGCGGAGGGGGATGGCGGATCCGATCTCGTGTCGGTTCTCGAGACGGAGATCGACGACATGCAGCCGAACCGATACGGCTTCCTCTGCCGGCGCCTCTTCGATGCGGGGGCGCTGGACGTCTTCGTGACGCCGGCGCTGATGAAGAAGGGACGCCCCGGCCATCTCCTCACGGCGCTCTGCGCCCCCGGGAGATCAGGCGCCCTCGCCGACGCCATCCTGCGGCACAGCACGACGCTCGGCGTCAGGGTGCGGGAGGAGCGGCGGGTGCTGCTCCCCCGCCTCGTCGTGGAGGTGGGGACACGCTACGGCCGCGCGCGGGTGAAGCTCGCGCGCAGGCCCGACGGCACCGTGACCGCGTCCCCGGAGCACGACGACTGCGCGGCGCTCGCCGAGAAGAGCGGCGCGACGATGGACGAGGTGGCCGAAGCGGCGCGGCTGGCGGCGGGGCGGAAGGCGCGGGCGGACGGCCTGCCCGTATGGAAGGGGGGGGCGCGGCGATGATCGAAATGAAGGATCTGCTCGATCGCACGGTCACGGAGGATGCCTCCGATCTGCACATCTGCGTCGGCTGCCCGCCGACGCTGCGCCTCCACGGCAGGCTGCTCCCGATGGATGCGCCCCCGCTCGATCCCGCGGACACGGAGCGCCTCGTCAAGAGCGTAACATCCGACCAGAACCAGGAGAAGGTCCGGTCGAAGGGGGGGGTGGATTTCGGTTTCAGCTTCGGCGACAAGGCGCGCTTCAGGGTGAGCGTCTACAAGCAGAAAGGGTCGTTGGCGATGGCGCTGCGCCTCATCCCCAGCCGCCTGCTCACGCTCGAGGAGATAGGCCTCCCCCCCGTGATCAAGACGCTCCTCTACAAGCCCCGCGGGCTCATACTGGTCACGGGCCCCACGGGCTGCGGGAAGACGACCACCCTCGCCTCGATGCTGAACATCATCAACCACGAGCGGGATTGCCACATCCTGACGATCGAAGACCCGATCGAATATTACCACGACCACGCCAGGTCGGTCGTGACCCAGCGCGAGATCGGGGTCGACGTGCCGGATTTCGAGGACGCGATCGTCCACGGCTTGAGGCAGGACCCCGACGTCATCCTGGTCGGAGAGATGCGCGACCTCTCCACGATGGAGGCGGCGATCAGCGCGGCCGAGACCGGCCACCTTGTCTTCGCCACCCTCCACACCACCGGCGCGGGGAGGACGATGGACCGTATCATCGATGCCTTCCCCACGGGGCAGCAGGCCCAGATACGGTCCCAGCTCTCGCAGAGCGTCGTGGCCGTGATCTCCCAGCTCCTCATCCCGAGGGTGAGCGGGAAGGGGAGGGTCGCCCCGATCGAGATCATGCTGGCGACCCCCTCGATCCAGAACCTCATCCGCGAGAACAAGACGTTCAGGATCCAGTCGGACATCCAGACCGGGGCCCGCTACGGGATGAAGACGCTGGACATGTCCCTGATGGACCTGTACCACCAGGGGACGATCAGCTACGAGTCGATGATGACCGCCGCCCAGGACCCGGAGCAGATCCTGATCCAGATCGGCGGCCGGAGGTAGGGGGCGCGCCCGGCGGGGCGGGAAGAAGTCAAAATAACCGTTGACGCGCAACGGGGCGGTATGGTAGCGTTCTCCGTTGACAGTCGGATCACCGCCCGGGGCCTTTTTCCCTATCCCATTGTATCGATCCCGCGGTCGCGTTCCATCGGCGCCGCCCGTGGCGGCATTCGACGGCCTCGCCGCGGCGATCGAACGGCGTATGCGCGAACCCGTCATCATCCCATGTCGTTGAACCCTATCCTTCCGGCCAGGTAACCGGTGCAACGTCGGACCCTTTACCTCATCGACGGCATGTCGTGCGCTTACCGGGCGTACTACGCGATCCGCGACCTCCGGAGCTCCTCTGGCGAGCCCACCAACGCCGTCTTCGGCTTCACGAACATGCTTCTCAAGATCATCCGCGAGCGGAAACCGGACGCCGTGACGGTCGTCTTCGACAGCCCGGCCCCGACTTTCCGGCACGAGCGATTCGAGGCGTACAAGGCGCACAGGAAACCTATGCCGGAGGATCTCTCCGTCCAGATCCCCATGATCCGGATGATCATCGACGCCTACCGGATACCCGTGCTCCAGCGGGACGGGGTGGAGGCCGACGACCTGATGGGGAGCCTGGCGGTGAAGGCGGCGGGCGAGGGATTCGACGTGTTCCTCGTCACGAGCGACAAGGACATGCTCCAGGTCGTCGGGGACCGGATCTCGGTCTTCAGGCCGGACCTGGGCGAGGTCTGCGACGCCGCGGCGGTCGAGAGGCGCTTCGGCGTTGGACCGCGGAAGGTGATCGAGGTCCTGGCCCTCGCCGGCGACGCGAGCGACAACATCCCCGGCGTGCCCGGCATCGGCGAGAAAACGGCGGTCGAACTCGTGAGGCGGTTCGGCGGCGTGGAGGGGGTGCTCGCGGGGGTGGATAAGGTGAAGGGGGAGAAGCGGCGCGAAAACCTCATCCGCCACGCCGAGCAGGCGCGTCTTTCCCGCGAGCTGGTCACCCTCAAGCTCGACGTGCCGCTCGACATCTCCGCCGGCGACCTCGCCGTCGGCGAGCCGGACCGCCGGCGCCTCGGCGAGCTCTTCAAGCGGTTCGAGTTCAGAAAGCTCCATGCCGAGTTTGCGGGCGGGACGGGGGCGGCGGAGTACCGGGGCGTCGACGAGCCGGGTTCCGCGGGGCGCCTCGCGGAGTCCCTCGCCGCCCGGGGCGGCTTCGCCCTCGCCGTCGCCGCAACCGCGCCCCAGCCGAACGCCGCCGCGCTCCTCGGCGCCTCCTTCAGCGCGTCGCCGGGCGAGGCCTGCTACGTGCCGGCCGACGGCCGGGCACTGGAGGCGCTCGCGCCCCTCCTCCGCGACGCGCGGGTGCGCAAGACCGGGCACGACCTCAAGTACTCGGCGCTCGTCCTGCGCCGGGCCGGGCTCCCGGTCGAGGGGCTATCCTTCGACACGATGGTTGCGGCGTGGCTGCTCAACCCGTCCCGCACCTCCTACGGCCTCGGCGACCTGGCGCTGGACTACCTCGACATGAAGATCGCCCCGATCGCCGTGCCCGGGGGGAAGGCGGGGGAGGCGCTGCGCGGGCTTCCGGCCTCGGCGATCTCGCCGCACGCCTGCGCGGAGGCGGACGCGGCGCTGCGCCTCCGGGTCCTGATGGAGCCCCGGCTCGAGCAGTTGGGGATGGCCGGGCTCTTCCGGGAGATAGAGATGCCCCTGGTCGGGGTGCTGGCGGGGATGGAGGAGAAGGGGATCAAGGTGGACACGGCCCTCCTCGGGCGCCTCTCCGAGGAGGTCGGGGTGACGATCGCGGGGCTCGAGGCCTCGATCCACGAAATGGCGGGGGGGGCGTTCAACCTGAACTCGCCCGCGCAGCTGGCGCGCGTGCTCTTCGAGAAGCTCGGCCTCCCCGCCGCGAGGAGAACCAAGACCGGCTACTCCACCGATTACGACGTCCTCCTGGGCCTCTCCCGCGCGCACCCCCTCCCCGAGAAGCTCCTCGCGTACCGGACGCTGAGCAAGCTCAAGGGCACGTACCTGGACGCCCTCCCGCGCATGGTCGACCCGGGCACCGGGCGGATCCACACCACCTTCCGGCAGACCGGGACCGCGACGGGGAGGCTCTCGTCGAGCGACCCTAACCTTCAGAACATCCCGGTGCGGACCGAGATCGGGAGGCGGATCCGGGAGGCGTTCGTCCCGGGGGATGGGGGGATGCTGCTGCTCTCCGCCGATTATTCGCAGATCGACCTCCGCGTCCTCGCCCACCTCTCGGGCGACGCGGCGCTCGGCGAGGCGTTCGCCCGTGGCGAGGATATCCACGCCCGCACCGCCGCAGCCGTCTTCGGCGTCGACCCGTCGGCGGTGACGCCCGCGATGCGGCAGCAGGCGAAGACCGTCAACTTCGGGATCGTCTACGGCATGAGCGCCTTCGGTCTCTCCCGGGAGATGGGGATCCCCCAGACGGAGGCGCGGGATTTCATCGAGAGGTATTTCGCCCACTACGCCGGCGTGCGGTCGTATATCGAGAGGGCCCTCAGGGAGGCCGCCGCGGCGGGGTTCGTGACGACGATCCTGAACCGGCGCCGCGCGGTCCCCGAGCTCGCGAGCCGGAACGGGGCGACCCGGGAACAGGGGAGCCGGATCGCCGTCAACACGCCCATACAGGGCTCGTCCGCGGACATTATCAAGATCGCCATGCTCGATATCGCCGCGGAGCTGAGCGGCGGCAAGTGGCGCGCGGCGATGCTCGTCCAGATCCATGACGAGCTCCTCTTCGAGGTGGAACGCGGCCAGGCTCGCGAGTTCGGCGCGATGGTGCGCGGGAAGATGGAGGGGGTGCGGGGGCTGCGCGTGCCCCTCCGGGTGCAGGTCAGGATCGGGGGTAGCTGGGGGGGGCTCCGGGAAGCGGCGTGAAGGGGAAGGCGGCGGTATCGGCGATGGCCGGTTCGCCCCGCCCGCCGGGGCCCCACGGGTGCGCGGTGATCACGATAGGCCTCACCGGCGGCTACGGGAGCGGCAAGGGAACGGTCGCGCGCGTCTTCGCCGGGCTCGGGGCGCTCGTGATAGACGCCGACGAACTCGCCCACGAGGCGATCGCCCCTCGGCGGCCGGCGTGGCGCGAGCTGGTAAGGCGGTTCGGGAGGGGTATCCTCGCCCCGGACGGCTCGATCGACCGAGGCCGGCTCGCCGGGATCGTCTTCCGCGACCGGGATCTGGTCGCGGACCTCAACGCCATCGTGCACCCGCGGGTGCGCCGGGAAATGCGCCGCCGGATCCGGGCGGCCGGAAGGGAGGGCGGGCGGGGGGTCGTCGTGGCGAACGTGCCGCTCCTCTTCGAGGCGGGTATGGAAAACGATTTCGACACCACGGTCGTGGTCGCATGTCCGCGGGAAGAGCAGATCCGCCGCTGCCGGAGGCGGGACGGGCTCGCGCGAAAGGAGGTCGAGCGAAGGATAGGCATGCAGTGGGGCATGGGCGAGAAGATACGGCGTGCCCGCCACGTAATAGACAACGGCGGGACGCGTGCATATACGGAACGGCAGGTGCGGCGGCTATGGCGCGAGGTGACAGGAGGGAACGCGTGAGACAGAAGACAAGGATGGAAACGGCGGTGAACGAGGTGCGAAGAACGGATGAGCAGGCGGCGGAGGCGCCGCGCTCCTCGGGGGCCCCCGCGGAGCAGCCCGCGGCGGGGTCGCAGGTCAACATCTCGAAGCTCCAGCAGATGACGATGCCCCAGCTCATGAAGATGGCCCGCGACCTGAAGATCGAGGGGATCGCCACGCTCAAGAAGCACCAGCTCATACTCGAGATACTCAAGGCGCGGGCGGTGGAGAACGGCCTGATGTTCGGCGAGGGATGCCTGGAGATCCTGCCGGACGGCTTCGGCTTCCTGCGGTCGCGGAATTACAACTACCTCCCCTGCCCGGAGGATATCTACGTCTCCCCCTCGCAGATCAGGAAGTTCGACCTGAAGAAGGGGGACACGATCTCGGGGCAGATCCGCCCCCCGAAGGAGAAGGAGCGGTATTTCGCCCTCATAAGGGTCGAGGCGATAAACTACGAGTCCCCCGATAAGGCGCGCGACCGGACGATGTTCGACAATCTCACCCCTCTCTATCCGCGCGAGAGGCTGATCCTCGAGACCGCCCCGGACAATATCTCCATGCGCGTCTTCGACCTGCTGACGCCGATCGGCAAGGGGCAGCGCGGGCTCATCGTCTCTCCGCCGCGGGCCGGGAAGACGATGCTGCTCCAGAAGGTCGCCAACAGCATCACGACCAACAACCCCGAGTGCTACCTGATCGTCCTCCTCATCGACGAGAGGCCCGAGGAGGTGACGGACATGGAGCGCACCGTAAGGGGGGAGGTGGTCAGCTCGACGTTCGACGAGCCGGCCGACCGGCACGTCCAGGTCGCGGAGATGGTGATCAACAAGGCGCGGCGCCTCGTCGAACACAAGCGCGACGTGGTGATCCTGCTCGACAGCATCACCCGCCTCGCCCGGGCCTACAACGTCATCCAGCCGCACAGCGGCAAGATCCTCTCGGGCGGCGTGGACTCGAACGCCCTCCAGAAGCCGAAGCGCTTCTTCGGCGCCGCGAGGAACCTCGAGGAGGGCGGGAGCATAACGATCATCGCCACCGCCCTGATCGACACCGGAAGCCGCATGGACGACGTCATCTTCGAGGAGTTCAAGGGCACGGGCAACATGGAGCTCCACCTGGACCGGCGGCTCGTGGACAAGCGCTGCTTCCCGGCCATCGACATCGAGAGGTCGGGCACCAGGAAGGAGGAGCTGCTCCTGCACCCCGACGAGCTCACCAAGGTCTGGACATTGCGCAAGGTGCTGAGCGGGCTCAACCCGGTCGAGGTGATGGAGATGATCATAGAGAAGCTCAAGAAGACCAAGAGCAACGCCGAGTTCCTCCTGACGCTCAACTGAGGCGGGGGGGGGCGGCGCTGTCGGCTCACGTGAAAGGAGGAAGCGATGAAGAAGGATATCCACCCGCGGTACGTCGACTCCACGATCTCATGCGCCTGCGGCGAGGTGTTCCAGAGCCGCTCGACGCGCAAGGAGATCAAGGTCGGGGTCTGCTCCAAATGCCACCCGTTCTTCACCGGGACGCAGAAATTCCTCGACACCGCCGGACGCGTCGAGAAGTTCATGAAGAAATACGCGGCCGCCAAATCCCCGAAGAAGAAGAAGGTCCGCACCCTGAAGGAGGAGGAGGGCAAGGCGGCGGCCGCCGCACCCGCCGACGCGCAGCCGGGGCCGGGGGCTTAGGAATTGAAGAGATATCAACCCACAAGGGCGACGCGGTCTTGATCCTTGATGGAAGACCGGCTCGCATAGCGACCGCATACACCGACGACCGGATTGTCTCTCTTCTTCCTGCTGGCGATGTTTTTAATCGCCCTTGGGCCACCGTAGGCCGTTCTACGACCCGTTCTATCGACGTTCCAAAGAACGGGTCGCAAAGGCTTGCAAACCCCATAGAACGGCTTAGAACGGGACAGAACGGCAAGAACGAGGCCGTTCTACCCCCAGCCACGTCGGGCTACGGGGGCAACGTCGAGG
>CALLYX010000123.1 GCA_937858775.1 uncultured bacterium
AGGCGGTTGAGATCGCGGGGCCGGGGTTCATGAATTTCCGCCTATCACGGCAATGGGTGGCCGATAGTGTGGCGCTTGTTCGATCAAAGGGCCCCGAGTACGGGCATTGCGATTTCGGCCGTGGAGAACGTGTCATGGTTGAGTTTGTGAGCGCCAATCCTGTGGGGCCGCTGAATGTAGTGAACGCGCGTGCCGCTGCGGTTGGCGATACATTGACGAGGCTGCTCAGGGCGGTCGGCTACGACGTGGCAAGCGAGTTTTATGTGAATGACGCCGGTCGCCAAGTCGAGGTGCTGGCAGAATCGGTGTACGCCCGCTACATGGAGCTTCGGGGCGAGGAATACCCGTTCCCGGAGGATGGCTACCGCGGTGAATACGTGCGGGACATTGCAGCAGGGGCCATGAAAGACCCCAGCGCGTCGCGCCAGCTGTCCGCGATGGATGCCGACGAGGCCAGAAGTTTCTTCCGCGAGTACTCGCTCCGCCACATACTGGACTGGCAGAAGCGTTCGCTTGCCCAGTACGAGGTGCATTTCGATAGGTGGTTTTCCGAGCGCGAACTGCGCGCGACCGGCGCTGTGGAGAAGATGATCGGCGAGATGGAGGAGGCCGGCCGCCATGGGAAGCAGGAGGAGAAGGCCCGCCCGGCGCCGCCCCCGCCAATCCCATGCGGCCGATATGAGGAGCAACGCGGGAAGCGCAAGCGCCGCGGTGAAGAGGGCGAGGAGGGCCTCCGCGAAGCAGATCCCCGCGAGGAGCGCCCACGCGCCGCCGCCGTCGTCGATGGCGCGGAAAAGACAGAAGAGGCCGGAGCAGAGGAGAAATTGGGCGGCGATCTCGGCGCTCGGGAAGCGGACGCACCAGATCTGCGCCGCGCTCGCCGCGAGGAAGAGCGAGGCGAGGGAGGCGGTCCGCCCGCCGGCGATCTCGCGGGCGGCAAGGGCGAAGGCGGCGAGGGAGAGGAGGCCGAGGAGCGGGTTCGCCCAGAGCGAGAGGCGGAGGCCGCCGAGGGCGTTGAAGACGGCGATCCAGACGGTGTAGAGGTGGTAGAAGTGCGGGGAGACGACCGCGCCCTCGTGGTCGCCGATCGCCATGCCCCCCTCGTAGCGCTGCGGGATGAGATGCGTGAAGTAGAAGAGGGCGCGTTCGGCGGGGGGGAGCGAGGCGAGGAGGGGATCGCGGTAGGCGATGGAGCCCGTCCGGGCGAGGCGCGCGCCCGTGACGATGTAGGTGCCGGGATCCCAATTCCCGAGGGCGTACTCGTACGGGGGGGTGAAGAGCGCGAGGCCTAGGCAGGCGTAGAGGGCCGCCCACGCCAGCCCGTCCGCGCGGGCGGGGGGGATTCCCCATGGGGAGCGCGGCGCGGCGAGGAGCAGCGGGAGAGAGATGAGGCACTGGGCGGCGAGGAGGGCGCGCAGGGAGAAGAGCGAGAGCTCGGCGAGGGCGAGGCCGATCCATGACGCGGAGAGGAAGCTTCCGAGGGCGGAGAGGAAAAGCCATTCCGCGAAGTCGCGCGGGAGGGGGCGTCCCCGCCGCGCGCGGACGAGGCGGAGGAAGAGCGCCCCGGGAAGGAAGAAGAGGAGCGGGGGGGCGGCGAGCGCGATCAGCGGGAAAGCCATGGGGAGAGGTATCCTTTCAGCCTCCGCTCGAGGGCCGCCGGATCGAACGCCGCAAGCCGGGCGCGCTGCCGGGCGACGACCCCCGCGCGAAGCGGCCCGTCGGAGAGCAGGGCGGCCATCATCTCGGCGATCCTCGGGTAATCCTTCCGGCGGACGAGGACGCCGCTCCCGCCGAGGGTCTCCGGCAC
>CALLYX010000124.1 GCA_937858775.1 uncultured bacterium
ACATACTACAGTCGAATGCGGACCGCAACCGCGTTTCTGCGGCCCACGAGGGATATGCCGATAATACGCCTTGCGCACTTGGCCCGGGTGTGTTACGTTGCCCCGACGATGCGCCGGGCGGGTTGGAGGGAGGGACGGGGCGCGGATATCATCCGGGCGTAATGCACTACGGAACCAGGCGGGCGGTCAACGGCGTTCTCTTCGCCGCGCTGCTCGCGGCCATGCTGATCATCCCACGCGGGGCCGACTCCGCCAGGCCGCGGAGGCGCCCCGCGTGGCGGTATATCGTGATCCACCACAGCGCCACCCGCAAGGGCAACGCCTTCATAATGGACCGGTACCACCGGAACCGCCGGCGCATGGAGAACGGCCTCGCATACCATTTCGTCGTCAACAACGGCACATCCGGCACGCGCGACGGAGAGGTGGAGGAGGGGCGGCGCTGGAGGAAGCAGCTCCCCGGGGGACACTGCCGCCAGGCGTGGCTCAACGAGTGCGGCATCGGAATCTGCCTCGTCGGAAACTTCAACCGCGCCTCCGCGACCCGCAAGCAGATGGAGTCGCTCACCGCGCTGGTGGACCGGCTCAGGAGGCAGTACGGCATACCGGTGAGATCCATCAAGGGGCACCGCGAGTTCCTGGGGGAGCGCACCGAGTGCCCGGGCCGGAACTTCTCGATGGATCGTTTCAGGTCCCGCCTCCGCGACGCCGATATCCGCGAGGCCCGGGTCAACAGGGGGTCCGGCCCCGGCGCCGCCACTCCCGGGCGGACGGCGGATCGCCGCCGCGGCGCCATACCCGCGAAGAGAGGCCGCCCCGGTTGATTTTTGCTGACGCGGCCGGACGCCATTGTGTATAATCCCCCGCATCGGAGCGAAGATCCTTGTGATGTCGGTGCGGAAGTGGTGGAACTGGCAGACACGCAAGGTTGAGGGCCTTGTGATCCTAACGGGTCATGGGGGTTCAAATCCCCCCTTCCGCACCAGATATTTCCCCCCGCGGATATTCGGCCTTCTAGGGAGGTTGAGATGGGCGTGAAGATAGGCATCAACGGATTCGGGCGGATCGGCAGGCAGGTTTTCCGCATCCTCCAGCAGAAGGGGATGGAGGGGATCGAGGTCGTGGCGGTGAACGACATGACCGACGCCGCGACCCTCGCCCACCTCCTCAAGTACGACTCCGTGCACGGTCGTTTCCGCGGCACGGTCGCCGCGAGGGGGGGCGCGATCTCGGTGAACGGGCGCGATATCGCCGTCCTGTCGGAGAAGGACCCGCGCCTGCTTCCCTGGGGGAGGCTCGGCGTGGAGATCGTGCTCGAGTCCACAGGCGCCTTCAGGAAAAAGGAGCAGCTCCAGTGGCACGTCGACGCGGGGGCGAAGAAGGTTCTCCTGACCGTACCGGCGAAGGGCGAGATCGACGCCACGGTCGTCGTCGGTGTCAACGAGGGAACCATAGGGCCCGAGCATCGATTCATATCGAACGCCTCATGCACCACGAACTGCCTCGCCCCCATGGTCAAGGTGCTCCATGACGCCTTCACCGTCGAACGGGGCGTGATGACCACGATCCACTCCTACACCAACGACCAGCGGATCCTCGATCTGCCCCACAAGGACCTCCGGCGCGCGCGCGCCGCGGCGGTGAATATGATACCGACCACCACCGGCGCGGCGACGGCCGTCGCCAAGGTGATGCCGGAACTGAAGGGGAGGCTGGACGGCATTTCGATCAGGGTCCCGAC
>CALLYX010000125.1 GCA_937858775.1 uncultured bacterium
GGGCGGCGCGTGAGGCCCGCGGGCAGGGGCGCGGCGGGCGGGGCGCGCCCCCCGTGGACGCACTACCCGGCCTACATCCTCTTCCGCCTCGCCTGCTGGGCCGTCCGGCTGCTCCCCCTGCGCCTCGCCTACCGCCTCGCCGAGGGCGGCTCCCGGATCGCCTGCCTCGTGGACCTGCGGCACACGGCGGTCGCGCGCCGGAACCTCGACATCGCCTTCGGGGGGTCCAAAACGAAGCGGCAGAAGCGGGCCATCGTCAGGGGCGCCTACCGGAACCTCTTCCTCACGATGACCGAGTTCATCCTCACCCCGAAGATCTCGCGAAGCGGGGAGCCGTTCAGCAGGCCGGTCAACATCCGGGTCGTCAGGCGCGCGCTGCGGGCCGGGAAGGGGATCCTGTTCGCCGTCAGCCACTTCGGCAACTGGGAGACGATGGCGACGCGCACCCCCGAGTTCGACGGGATCATCAAGACGGTCGACAGGCCGTTGAGGAACACCCTCATCCACGGCGAGATAGAGCGGCTCCGGGCCATGAACAACCTCGTGGGGATCGGGAAGAAGCGGGTGGTGCGGGAGATCATCGACCAGTTGAGGAGGAACAGGGGCGTGACCGTGATGACCGACCAGTACGCGGGGCGCCACGCCCCGTTCGTCCCGTTCTTCGGGCGCCCCGCCTCGACTCCGGCGACCATCCCCATCCTCGCGCTCAAGACGGGCGCGGCGGTCATCCCAGCGTTCGACGTCCGCGTCGGGTACGGACGCCACGAGGTGCATCTGTGCGAGCCCGTGCCGATGGCGTCCACCGGCGACCGGGACGCCGACATCGCCGAGGGCTGCGCCCGCATCAACCGGGTGGTCGAGGAGTGGGTCCGCCGCCATCCCGACCACTGGATGTGGATGGCCCGCCGGTGGCGGAGGAAGAAGGCGCCCTGCGAGGCGTGACCGGCACGCCGGGAAGAAGCGATGGACGACGCGCGCGGGAAATGGAGGCACTACCCGGGCTACCTCCTCTTCAGGGGGGTCTGCGGGGCCTTCCGTCTCCTTCCCGAGCGGTGCGCGTACCGTCTCGCCGAGGGCCTCTCCGCGCTCGTCTGCCTCGCGGACCGGCGGCACCGCAAGATCGCCCGGGCGAACCTGGAGATCGCCTTCGGCGACACGAAGACCAGGCGCGAGAAGCGGGCCATAGTCAGGGGCGCCTACAGGAACCTCGCCCTCACGGCGGTCGAGTTCATCCTCACGCCGAAGCTCCGGCGGAGGCGGGAGCCGTTCAGCAGGATCGTCGGCTTGCCGATACTGTCGGAGGCGTTCCGCGGGGGCAAAGGCGTCATCCTCCTCATAAGCCACTTCGGCAACTGGGAGACGATGGCGACCTGCACCCCGGAGATCGAGGGGCTCATCGCGGCGATCGGAAGGCCGCTCCCGAACCCCCTCATCTACCGGGAGGTCGAGCGGCTCCGGGCGATGAACAACCTCAAGCCGATGCGGAAGAAGTGGGCGGTGCGCGAGATCATGAACCTCCTGCGGGACAACCGGGGCGTGGCGATACTCGCCGACCAGTACGCGGGGCGCTACGCACCGTTCGTCCCGTTCTTCGGCCGCCCGGTCTCCACGCACCCGGCGCCCGCCCTGCTCGCCCTGAAGACGGGGGCGGCGGTCATCCCGGCGTTCGACGTGCGCGTCCGCCGCGGCCGCCACGAGGTCCACGTCTGTCCGCCGATCGAGATCCCGGCCACGGGCGACCGCGCGGCGGACGTGGCCGAGGGGTGCGCCAGGATCAACCGCGTGATCGAGGAGTGGGTCCGGCGCCGACCCGACCATTGGCTCTGGATGGCGCGCCGGTGGCGCCGGAAGAAGAAGCCGGGGGAGAGATGAGCGGAACGGCGCGCATCGCGATCAGGGGCGCGAACTGGCTGGGGGACTCGGTGATCAGCATCCCCGCGGTCCGCGCCATCCGCGCCCTTTTCCCGGGCTCCGCGATCACCATGCTCGCCCCCGCCGAACTCGTCGAGCTATGGGAGCAGGAGGGCTCCGCCGACCGGGTCCTCACCGTCCCGAGGCCCGCGCGCCTGCCCGGCGCGCTCCGCCTCGTCGGCGCCCTGAGAAGGGACAAGTACGATCTCGGGATCCTCTTCACGAACTCGTTCTCCTCGGCGCTTTTCTTC
>CALLYX010000126.1 GCA_937858775.1 uncultured bacterium
CGTTGTAGAGCGTCTGTCGGCTGACCCCGGCGGCCTCGGCCACCTTGGCCATGGACACCTCGGACCAGCGGTGCTCGCGCACCAGGTCGTCGACGGCCCCCAGGACGGACTCGCGCAACAGGCTCTTCGAGGCGGCGACGAAGCGCGGGCGAGCGCTCACCGGGCTGCCGCCTCGGCCGGCGTGGTGGCGTCGCCGGCACCCGGGACCTGCGTCTCCACGGAAGCCGAGCTCGTCGCCGCCCTCGCGGCAGCCACCCCCCGCAGCACGATCGTGCTGTGCGCGACGACCATCCCCGTCGCGTCGGAGATCGTCCTCACCGCCCGTCTGGACCCTTCGATGGGGGCCTTGTCGTCGCCCGCCGCGTTCAGGCAGAAGAGCGGCCGCGGGGCGATGAGCGAGGCAACCTCGTCGAGATCCGCCGCCGCGAGGGCGCCGGGGAGGAAGTAGTACCATTCGTGCCGGGAAAACCGGTCTCCATCGAGAAGATCGCGATAGGTGGTGAGGGCGCAGACGCACGCCGCGGCGCGTACGCGCGTGTCTACTGCCGCTATCCAGAGGGCCTTCGTCCCCCCCATCGAGAAGCCGGCGCAGCCGATCCTCCCGGGGATCACGTCCGGCCGCGCATGCAGGTAGTCGAGGGCGGCGCACTCGTCTCGCACCATGCGGGCAAAGAGACTGTCCCCCTCCCAGAAAAACCGCTTCGCGGTCGCGGCCTCGTCAGCCCGCCGCTCGCCGAAGCACAACGAGTCGATGCCGAAGACCCCGAAGCCGGAGTCGAGGAGCCCGCTGACAAGCGCCCCGGCGCCGGTCCCCTTCTCCAGCATCTCCTCCTTGCCCAGGTCGTAGCGGTGCCCGTGGGAGTGGAGGAAAAGCACGGCGGGGCGGCGGCGCCCGGCGAGCGGGGCGATGAAGAGCCCGGGGATGGGCGCCGACCCCCCGGGGAAGAGCACGACCCTTTCGTGAAGCAGGGATCCCACACGCCGCCGGCCGACGACCGCCGCGCGGGGGGGGCGTGCCCGCCTCGGGGCAAGGCCTATGAGATCCGCGAGGCGCTTCCCCAGTGCGGGCGCACGCTTCCCGCGCGCCGCCCCAATCGCATCGGATGGTTTTCTCATCTCATGGCCCGTACGGCGGTCGAGGGGTTCCGGGGCGGACGAGAAGTGCCCGCCGGACGAGCCATACCGTTCCCCCGAGGAGCATCAGCAGGGGCCACTTGTTGCTGAGAAACCAGAGGCGCCGCAAATAGCCGCCGGACGGTCCCGCGGCGATCGGCATCTTTAAGAACGACAGGAAGATCAGCGCGGCGCTCAGGCTGAAGGTCAGGAACAGGGCCCTGGTCCGCAGCGGGCGAAAATCAAGGATCTCGAACACGATAGTGCACGCGGCGAAGACGAAATAGAGCACCACGAGGGAATAGTCATTGGCGGCCGGGGAGATGACGGTCATGAGTATGATCACCAAGGAAAAATCCATGAGGGGGGAGAACGTGTCGTGCGCCTTCCGTGCGACGATCGAGAGAGAGACGCATGCGAGGAGCGCGAGGTTGATGAGGTTCGAGATGCGGATCAGGAGCGCCGGAGAGAGGGTGCGTTTCTCGAGCAGGTAGCTCATAAAGCTGTACGTGGAATGATTCCCCGCGAAGGCCCACGTGTTCTCGGTGATGTACACATCCTTGACAAAGCGATACAGCTTCCCGTACTGGGCAATCCCCGCGGCGACCCCTTCCCGTGAGACCAGCGCGCTCGCCGCGACGAGGATGAGCGCGGAGACAATGATCGAACCGCAGATGCGCCATTCCTTCTTCAGGATGAAATAATAAAGAAAGATCAACGGGTATACCTTCATGTGCGCTGCGAGGGCGATGAGCACCCCCACCCCTATGTCGTTTCGCCGGCCACGCCACAAAACAAAGGCAAGCGTCAATAAAAGAAGGACGAACGACTCGGAAGCCCCTCTCTCGAGCTGGAACAGCAACGGATACGAGAATACGACCAGGGCGGATGAGACCGCCCAATAGTTCGCCCGACACCGCGAATATCCGCCGAGTAACGCCAAGGACAAAAAAAGCGCCGCGATGAGAAGGCCGAGGTACACCCGGTAGGCCCAGGGATAGGCCAGGAAGGTAAACGGAATGAACAGGCATGCGGCAATGGGCGTGTGGTTCCACGGAAGCGTCTGCACCGTGACTATCCAGTCCTTGTCCTCATCGGGGAGCGAGCCGAGCATCTTCCGGTAGTGCTCGTCGAGTTTGACCTGGCGTTGATCCGTATGATCCCTTTCCTCGTAGAGGGGGAGGCCGTAGCGGACGCGCAGCGCCATGTAGTAGTAGCACTGGAAATCCCCGCCAATGATGCGGTCCGGGGGGAAGACGGCGTCGTGCCGGTACACGTCGTCCCTGAAGTCCGCCACGATGCCGCGCCCGAAGTTGATCAGACTGATCAAAATAACGAATATACAGGCGAAGGTCGAATAGGTATACTTTCCATGCTCCATACACCCTCCCCAGAGGGAAAGACGTGCGCGGAGTTTTTCCTACGGCATTTGCCGAGAGGTAGTGAGTATATCCCAAAGGACGCAAGGGGACAATACCCTGGACTTTCCCCAGTTTTCGGATAAGAGGTGAAACGCACACATAGACCTGAAAAACTGGGGATACAATATCCCCAGTTTTGAGAATCGCAGGGCAAGGAATGAGCGCTCTAATCGGCCCCATTACAATGGATTACGTTCCACCTGGCCTGCTTCTCGAGGGCTGCCACAAAG
>CALLYX010000127.1 GCA_937858775.1 uncultured bacterium
CGACGGCCCGCTCCGCGCCAAGTCGTGGTACAACATGGGCAACGCCAAATTCCGCGCCGCCGGGGGGCAGGCGGGGCCCGGGGCTGAGGGGGGCGGGACTGGCGCGCTGCAGGAGGCCGCCGAGTGTTACATCAAGGCGCTCGAGTTCGATCCCGCAGACAAGGACGCCAAGTACAATCTCGAGTTCGTCCAGCGTGTCATGGAGCGGCAGCAGGACGAGAGGGAAAAACAGGAGCGGGAGAAGAAGGACCAGGAGAAGAAGGACCAGGAGAAGAAGGACCAGGAGAAGAAGGACCAGGAGAAGAAGGAGCAGGAGGAGAAGGGGCAGGAGGAGAAGGGGCAGGAGGAGAAGGAGCAGGAGGAGAAGGGCAGGGAAGAAGAGAAGAAAGAGCAGGAACGGAAGGAAGATCGGGAAAGACGGGAACAACCGCCGGAGGGCACCCGCGGGGGAGGGGAGGGCGAGCGGCCGGAGGGGGATCTCACGGAACAGCAGGCGCGGCAGCTCATCGAGTCGCTCCAGCGCGAGGAGCGCGACCCCGCCAACTTCATAGCGGCCGGCGGCACTCCCGTTCCGAAAGAGCCGGACAAGGACTGGTGATGGGATCGGGGTTTCAGTTAACGGCTGGGCGCCGAACGTGTAAGATGATACAGGGCAATGCGATGAAACGCCTTATCCCGCTGTTGCTGGCGTGCTGTTCCGCGGCCTCCGCCCCCGCCGACACGGGGCCGGATTTCACCGCCTCGGTGGACCGGAACGTCATCTCCCTCGACGACCGGTTGATTCTCAGCGTGCGCGTCTCCGGCGCGGGGCAGAGGGGTGAACCCGAGCTTCCACCCCTGGACGGCTTCCAGTTGATCAACACGGGCCGACAGACCTCGATCCAGATAGTGAACTTCCGGACCATGATGAGCGCCCAGTACGACTACACGCTCGTCCCAGTCAAGGCCGGGAAACTCACCATCGGCCCCGTCACGCTGAGGGAGAACGGCCGCGTCCATCGGACGGAGCCGATCGTCGTCGAGGTCCTGGACAGGGGACGGCCCGCGAGCCCCGCCGCCCCGGCGGCGGAGCCGCAGAGTGCGGCGTCCCGGTCGGCGGGCCAGGTATTCGTCGAGATCTCGGCGGACAGGAAGGAGTGCTGGCTGCGCGAACAGGTGATCGTCACATCCCGGTTTTATTGCCTGGCGGATACTCCCCTGGCCGAGAAGGCCGCGTACAGCGCCCCCCCGGCGGACGGCTTTGTGGAGCGGCAACTGGGCGACGGGAACAGCGTCAACTACTCGAGGATCGTCAACGGCAGGCGCTACCAGGTAAGCGAGCTCAAAACGGCCCTCTATCCGTACCGGACGGGAGCGCTGACCATCGGCCCCGCGAAGGTGAAGGGGAGCATCCTGGCCGAGTCCCCGCGGCGGGCGCGCGCGCCGCGGGGCATATTCGATCTGGACGATATCTTCGGCGACCCGTTCTTCGGTCGGTACGTCAGGAAGCCGTTCTCCGTCGTATCGAACACGCTCACGATCGACGTCCGTCCGCTCCCGAAGGAGGGCGCCCCCTCGGGGGATGTCCCGGTGGGCGTCTACCGCCTCTCGGTGGAGGCGAAGCCGCGCGAGGTCCGCGTCGGGGACCCTGTCACGCTCAACATGACGGTGACGGGGGATGGGGATCTCGATCGGGTGCCCCCGCCGCGGTTGAGCTCCATCGAACGGTTCAAGGCATACGAGCCGACAAGTTCCTCCTCCGGCGGAACGGGATCCGGGTCGGGGGGGAAGACGTTCGAACAGGCCGTCGTCCCGCTCGACGAACGGGTGAAGGAGATCCCGCCCGTCGTCTTCAACTACTTCGATCCGCGGGAGGGGAAGTACGTCTCCCTCATGAAGGGGCCGTTTCCGCTCAAGGTCCTCCCCCCGCAGGCGGGGGGCGTCGGGAGGATCGTGAGTCTTCCGGCCGGCGTGGCCGAGGGGAGGGACGTTAAGCTGCTCGAGCGGAACATAGTATTCATCAAGGGCCGGCCGGGCGCGCTGAGGCGGGATTCCGGCGGGGGCGCCGCCGGAACGCTGTTCTGGCTCGTCCAACTGGTTCCGCTTTGCGCCGTCGCGGCCGCGTTCGTCCACGCGCGGCACAGGACGCGCCTCTCCTCAGACCTGGGATACGCGCGCCTCTACCGCGCGGGCGGCGCGACGAGGGCGCGCTTGAAGTCGGCGGAAAAGGCGATGAGGGCGGGCCGGGCGGAAGAGTTCCACGGCGTCATCGCCAGGGCGGTGAGCTCGTATGTCGCGGACCGGCTCAACATTCCGGCCGGGGGCTTTACGCCGGAACAGGTCCGCGAACGGCTGGCGGCGCGGGGTGCGGACGGGGCGCTTCTCGCGCGCCTGGAACGGTTCTACAAGGCGTGCGACCTGGCGCGTTTCGCGCCGGGGGGGGCGGGCGGCGAAGAGATGGCCCAGCTCCACCGCGAGGCGACGGAGATTCTCGAGGAGTTGAGGAGGGGGAAATGGTGAGAACGGCCGTATCCATGGCCGCGGCGGCGCTCGTGTGCGCCGCGTTCGTCCCGGCCGCGGCGGCCCGGGGAGAGAAGGCCGGTTCGAGGGACCGGGAGCCGGCCCCCGCCTTCGGCATCTCCGCTCCGCGCCGTGCGCCGTCCCCCTCCCCGGCCGCATCGCCGCTCCCCCCCGCCGACCCGCGCGAGGCCTTCGTCCGCGGCAACAGCCTCTACGAAGCCGGCAAGTACAAGGAGGCCGCGGACGAGTACGAGGGGCTCGTGCGGGGCGGATACCGCGGCGGGAACCTCTTCTACAATCTCGGAAACGCGTGTCTCAAGCTCGACCGGAAGGGGAAGGCGATCCTCTATTACGAGAAGGCGCTCCTCCTGTTGCCGCGCGACCAGGACATCAAGAGCAACCTCGACTACGCCATCTCCATCGCCGAGGACAGGATCCAGCCGCCGCGCCGCTCCTGGGCGGCGCGCCGCTGGGACACGGCCGTGGGGTGGTTCAACGCCAGCGAGTGGCGCTACGCCGCCGCGGGGATCTTCTGGTGCCTGTGCGCGGCCGCCGTCGCGCTGATCTACGCCCCGGGGGCGCGGCCCGCGCTCGTCCGCGTCGCGGCGGCGGCGGCCGTCCTGCTCGTCGTCGTCTCGGCGGCGGGCGTCACGAGGGCGCTTCACGAGCGGCGGGAGAGGGCGGTCATCCTCGATCGCGAGGCGAAGATACGGTATGGGCCGTCGGAGAAGGACGTCGTGGCGTTTATCCTGCACGAGGG
>CALLYX010000128.1 GCA_937858775.1 uncultured bacterium
TCCTCACGCTCTTCCCGCAGGGGGTGCTGCGGGCCGACGCGCAATACCGGATCGCGGAGTGCCTGAGGCCCTCTGGATTCTTCAGCGCCCTCGACTTCGGCGCGAAGGAGAAACGGGCGAAGGCGGTCGAGGCGTACGGGAGGGTCTGCAAGGATTACCCGGCGAGCCCTCACGCGCCGAAGGCCCTCTTCCAGATGGGCCTTCTACAGGAGGAGGGCGGTGGGGCGGCGGATTACGAGGCCGCGATCGCCTCGTACGAGGCCCTGGCGCGCGATTACCCCGGGGCCGACGAGGCGCCCCACGCGATGCTCAGGGTGGCCGAGCTCTGCAAGAACCGGAAGGTGAGGCAGTACGACAAGGCGATCCGGACCTACGAGGATATCCTCTCGCGCTATCCCGGCCGAGAGGAGGAGTTCCACCTCCTGCTCAACATCGCGGCGGTGAAGGGCGGGCCCCTGAACGACCCCGCCGCCGCGATCGAGGGGTACCGGCGCGTAATACGGGAGAAGCCGGGCACGAAGGACGCCCTCGAGGCGAACCGGAGGATAGAGGCGCTGCTCAAGGCGGCGCAGCCGCCGCAGTAGCGGGCGGCCGTGGAGGGGGGGAGATGAAACGGATCTTCGTTTCCGCGGCATGCGCCGCGGCGGCGCTCGCCTGCGGCTGCGCCGGCGTCGACACGCGGAACCTCAGGGACGGCATGAGCCGCTCGCAGGTGCGCGCGGCGATCGGGCGTCCGGACCTCGTGCAGGTGCCGAGGGACCGGTGGAGCGGCGCGGAGATCTGGGTCTACCGGAGGCACTATCTCCCCGGCATCCCCAATCCGCTGACCGACTACGATTACATCATCCCCCCGCTCGGGGGGAGGGAGACGCGGATCCGGTTCGTGAACGGCCGGCTCCTCCTGAAGGGCCCGCCCGCCGGGGATCCCGCCCGGGCGGCGGCGCCGGCGCGGCCTACGCCACCCCCCGCCGGGGGGGCCGGTTGGGAGGGGGGCGTTTTCAACTTCCACGGCGTCGGCTTCGGGATGACGAAGGACGAGGTCCAGGCGGCGATCGCGAAGCTGTCACCGGCGAAGATGCGCGCGTCTCATGGGGGCGAGTGGGGCGACTACCAAGTCCAGAACCCGGTCGGCAAGGTCCTCGGGCTCTATTTCAAATTCGACGACAAGGGGCGGCTCTACTGGATGAAGGCGGAGTACCCTTACTCGCGAACGAACCCGGAGAAGACCGCCGGGCTGCTGCGGTCGCTCAAGGCGCAATACCAGGCGCCCGCCGCGAAGGGCGACGGCGACGTCGAGATCGCCATCGACGAGGCGAAGATGCGGATGACCATGGTGTCGAGATCCCTGCGGGACGAATACCGCGGCCGCGCGCCCGGCACGGAAGGGGGCGGGAGATGAGACGAAAGGCGGCGATTGTCTTCGGCGGATGCGCGGCGGCGCTGGCCCTATGCGGCCCGGCGCCCGCGGCGGCGCAATACGGCTTCCCGGACTGGATCAGGCTCAAGGACGCCTCCGCCGTCCCGTGCAGGATTCTGAGCGACCACGACGGGAAGGTGGTGGCCGTTATGCAGGGCGGCCATGGGGAGGAGACGGTGACGATCGACCGGGGCGAAGTCGAGTGGCTGAAGAGAAACTCCACGCCGCCCCCGGGGAAGGCGCGCGGGGACGGGGCGCCGGGCGGCGGCGCCGCCCCTATTGCGCGCGGGTCCGATCCGGTGCTATAGTGGGCTGTGGCGAGAGGGGGTGGAAATGAAACGATGCCGGTTCTGCGCCGAGGACGTAAAGGACGAAGCGCTGGTCTGCCGCTACTGCGGGAGGTGGCTCGATGCAAGGCGGATCAGCCGGGGAAAGAGGCGCTGGATATACGCCAACAACGTCCTGGGCAGCATCATCTTCTTCATGTTGTTTTTCGCGCTCTTCGGCGCCGCGATCGCCGAGTTCACCGGGATCGGCGGTGGATTCGCGACTATCGCCGAGCCGTTTTCGCAAATCCGAAACCAGATCGCTGCTGGGTACGCCGCGATAGGGGCCGTGCTCGGCTTCGCGATTGGGGCCCTCCACGGCGGCGCAGTAGCGCGGTCGAAGCTCAACCATATCCAGTGCGGCGATGAGCCGATCTGCTGAGCAGGCGCGGCCGCGGAAGGGGACGCCATGAAAAGACGAATGCTGGTCGGGATCGCCGCGC
>CALLYX010000129.1 GCA_937858775.1 uncultured bacterium
GCATTGCCTGAGCGAATATCTCTATTTCGTCGGCGAAGGCACCGAGAACATTGCCGATCAGCTAACAAAAAAATTCCCAAATATGCGGATCGCACGCTTCGACCGCGACACGATGGCACACAAAGGCGGGATCGAAGACGTCCTGCTCAAATTTGCCGCGGGCGGCCTCGACATGCTCGTCGGCACCCAAATGATCGCCAAAGGCCATGATTTCCCAAACGTAACGCTCGTCGGCGTCATCTCGGTCGATATCGGACTCGGCCTTCCCGACCTGCGCTCGGCCGAACGAACGTTCCAGCTCATCACCCAGGTCGCTGGAAGGGCGGGAAGGGGCGATATGCCGGGCGAGGTCATCGTCCAGACATTCGCGCCCTCGCATCCCGCCATAGCGGCCGCCCGGGGGCAGGAGTACGAGGCGTTCTATCGGAGGGAGATCGTCTTCCGCGAGGAGCTCGGCTATCCGCCCGTGAACCGCTTCGTAGCCGTGACCGTACGGGGGAGGGGGGAGGAGGCGGTTCGGTGGTACAGCCGCCGGCTTGCCGGGGCCGCGGTCTCCGCCGCCCCCCCCGGCATCGCGGTCCTCGGCCCGGCCCCCGCCCCGATCGCGCGCGCCAAGGGGTATTACCGCTGGCAGATCATCCTGAGGGGGAAGGGAGTCCTCAAGATGAACGCCCTCCTCAAGGCCGTATCCGCCGGCCTCAAGCCGCCGAAGGGGATTCAGATTCTGGTGGATGCCGATCCGATGGCGATGCTATAATGCCCAGCGATCCGCCCGGCTGGCGCCTCCGCCGGCCGCGGCCGTTCGAGGCCATGAGAAGATACCATTACCGATGGGGGGAGGGGCTCTGGTCGCATCTCTTCCACCGCGTCTCCGGGATCGCCCTGGTGGTCTATCTCTCCATGCACATATGGGTGGTCCACAATCTCCAGAAGGGGCGGGAGGCGTACGACGCCCTCATGAAGACGCTCTCCACTCCGATCTTCAGGGTGGGCGAGGCGTTCCTGCTGGCGGCGGTGCTCTACCACGGGTTGAACGGGATCCGCCTCGTGGCCATGGATTGCGGCCTCGGCATGCGCGCCCATCGCGCGACGTACTGGATCGTCTTCGGCGTCTGCGCCGCACTCGGGATCGCGGGCGGCGTGATCCTTGTGTTCTGCCTGGCCTGAGCGTGAATCCGGGCGCGCCTGCCGCGGCGCGCCGTCAAAGAGCGATCTTCAGATGAACCGTACGGGATCGACCGGCTGGCTTTTCCAGAGGGCGAGCGGTGCGCTCATCTTCGTCCTCGTCGCCGTGCATTTCGCGCTCATGCACTACATGGGCCCCGAGAAGCGGCTGTACGCCGACGTGGCTCGGCGCTTCGCGAATCCGCTCTGGAAGACGTTCGACATCGTCTTCCTCGCCGCCGCCGTCCCGCACGGCTGGTACGGGGTATGGGGGATCGTGCAGGATTACGTCGGCAGCGCGGCCCTGCGCGCGGCGGCCCTCGTCGCGATAACGGCGGCGGCGCTCGTCCTCCTCTGCATCGGCTTCATGACCGTGGCGTCGTTCCACGCGGTCTGACGGGGCTCGCGGCCATGCACCATCGATACGACACGGTGATAGTCGGCGCCGGGCTCGCGGGGCTGCGCGCGGCCGTCGAGGCGCAGGCCGCGGGGGGGTGCTGCGTCCTCACGAAGGTCTTTCCCACCCGTTCGCACTCCGGGGCGGCCCAGGGCGGCATCGCCGCCTCGCTGGGCAACGCCTCCGACGACGGCTGGGACGTCCACATGTTCGACACCGTCAAGGGGAGCGACTACCTCGCCGACCAGGACGCGGTCGAGCTGCTCGTGAAGGAGGCCCCGCGCGCCGTGATCGACCTCGAGCAGATGGGCGTGCCGTTCAGCCGAACGCCCGAGGGGCTCATCGCCCAGCGCCCGTTCGGCGGGCACTCCAGGCCGCGCGCCTGCTACGCCGCCGACCTCACCGGCCATGTCATCCTGCACTGCCTCTACGAGCAGTGCCTGAGGCACGCGGTGAAGTTCTACCCGGAACAGGTCGTCCTCTCGCTCTCGATGGACGGGGAGCGGTGCACGGGCGTGATCGCCATGGAGATACTCACCGGGGAGCTCCACACCTACTCCGCCCGGGCGGTGATCCTCGCCACCGGCGGCTACGGCCGGGCGTTCAAGATCACCTCGAACGCGCACGCCAACACGGGGGACGGCCTGCGCATGGTCTACCGGGCCGGGCTCCCGATCGAGGATATGGAGTTCGTGCAATTCCATCCCACCGGCTTCTACCCGAGCGGTATACTGGTGACGGAGGGCGCCCGGGGCGAGGGGGCGCATATCCTGAACGGCCGGGGGGAGAGGCTGATGGGGCGCTACGCCCCCGACCGGATGGAGCTCGCCCCCCGGGACGTCACCTCCCGGGCCATCCAGACCGAGATCGACGCCGGCCGGGGGATCGGGGGCGCCCCGTACGTCCACCTCGACCTGCGCCACCTGGGCGCGGAGAAGATCCGCGCGCGGCTGCCCCAGATCCTCGACCTGGCGATGCGCTTTACCGCGGTGGACGCCCTGAGGGCGCCGATCCCGATCCAGCCGACCGCCCACTACTCGATGGGGGGCATCCCGACGGACAACGACGGGCGCGTACTCGCCGACGCGTCAGGGCGGAAGGTCCGCGGGCTCTACGCCTGCGGGGAGTGCGCGTGCGTATCCGTCCACGGGGCGAACCGCCTCGGGTGCAACTCGCTGCTGGAGGCGGTGGTCTTCGGGGGGCGCGCCGGGCGGGCGGTATGCGCCGACCTTCCGTCGATCGAGTGGCCTGATGCGCCGGCCGGCGGCGAGGGGGAGGCGCGGAGGGAGCTCGCGGCGCTGGCGGAGGGGGGCGGCGGGGAATCCCTCGCCGGGATCCGCGCCGAGCTCCAGTCGGGCATGCAGAAGAATTGCGGCATCTTCCGCGCGGGGGGTCCGCTGCGCGAGCAGCTCGGGTCCATCGCCGCCCTCCGGGAGCGCTTCTCCCGCGTCCGCCTCGCCGACCGGGGGAAACGGTTCAACACGGAGCTCGTGGAGCTGCTGGAGCTGAGGAGCCTCCTCGACTTCAGCGAGGTGATCGTCGCTGGGGCGCTCGCCAGGACGGAGAGCCGGGGCGCTCACTTCCGATCCGACTACCCGGCCCGCGACGATGCGGCGTGGCTCAAGCACTCCTTTGCCAGG
>CALLYX010000130.1 GCA_937858775.1 uncultured bacterium
TTTTTTGTGCTTTTTTAAGAGCGTCTTTCATATCTGCATCGATGGCAAAGCGACTAACCAATGAGTTGCCACACTTGATGTTGATGTCGATGTTAGGCAGGGTCTCAAGTTCTGTGGCATTTTTATAGTAGGCATTTTTGAGCAGCTCTATCCAAAGACGCAGCCGGCAGATCTTTACGGAGTTGGGGTTGATGTCCACACCAAAGAGGCAGTTTTCTATGATGGTCTGCTTTTCGTGAAACATTGTTTTTTGAATGCGGCGGCTTTCATTTTTCAGCGGGTTGTATTCGAATATCTTCCCGTTTTCGTCTGTTACAATCAATTCGTCGTTCTCAATGGTGACTTCATAATCCGATAGTCGTGCGCCCTGGTCGTCAACCAGCGGTACGATCCCGGCTGGGCCGCATCGGGGGGGATGCCGGTGGCGTCGCTGAACGGGGCGATCGCGGTGCCGGTCCCGCCCGAGGGCGGGACGGTTACCCTGCGCTACCGGCCGCCGTGGCTTTGGGCGGGGTGCGCCTCCACGGCGCTGGGCGCCTTCGCGGCCTGCCTCCTCTGGAGGCGCGGCCGCGCCGGCTTCACCGGGGGCGGGCCGGGGAGATGAACGACGCCTCCCTGAGTACGACCTGGGGATTTTCGTACACCGTCTTCGTGCTGGATGGGTCGAAGATGACAGCCGCGCGCCCGTCCGGGACGTAGAACGGCACCCGCAGCCGGTCCACGTATAGCAGGCGATCGAGTCTCCCCCCGGCCACAAGCGCCTCGATCTCGTTCGGATCGTCCAGCCGGCGCTCCGCGTAGCATCGGGAATAGAGCGAGAGGTATCGCCTCAGGACGAAGTGCGGCGTCGAATCCGCCGGCCGCATGACCCGAGGCGAGAGGAACCAGGTTTTCCCGTCCGCGATTCCGTCCACCGCCCTCGCCATGCGGTAGAGTCCGCGATGGTCGAAGTAGAAGTAGAACTTCAGCCTCTGCGCCCACCACTTCTTCTCTTCGACGCGGCAGGGGATCCGGTTGCCCGTGATGCCGATGAGAAGATAGGCGCTGCGGGCGTTCGTCCAGACGAGCGCGGCGAAGAAGAGGGCGAGCAGGGCGGAGAAGAGGATCTTTGCGCGGCGCGCCCCGCCTGCCGCCAGCGCGGAGTCCCAGCATATCCCGATGCTCAGGAAGACCGGGAGCGTGAACGAGTCCCAGCGCTCCACCACCCACGAGTCGTAGAGGAAAGAGTGCCCCGCGTCGAGAAGGAACCATGCGAAGAGAATCTGCACCGCTCGGTTCCGCCTCCCGCGGAAGACGGCCGCGGCGTAGAGGCAGAAGAAGAGGAGGATCAGCACGGGGCCGAGCGGATCGCAGTCGTAGAGGCCGGTGTGTATCTTGAGCTCTTGGAAGGAGTAGAGGCTGGACCGGATGCCCGCGTAGACGAAGGCGAGATGGTCGAGGATGGGGGGGTGCGGCGGGGTGAGGAAGAAGCGCCCGGGGACCCGGTGAAAGACCCAGAAGTCCAACTTCGACGCGGCCGGCTCCCCGGGGCTCTGGATCCAGTAGAGGCCGTAGAGGAGGCCGAAGACGGCGAGGAACCCGGCGAGGGCGGCGGCGGCGATTCTCGCGCGGCCCGCGCGCGGGGGGGGCGTGAAGACGGCCGGCGCGGTGAGGAGCCGGAGGGCGCCTATATTCTTCAGATGCGCCGCCGCGCTCAGCCCGGCGGCGGCCCCGGCGACCCGGGCCCATCCAATCGGGCTCCGCCCCCTCGCCCTTCCCCGTGCCGCGGCGGAGGCGACCAGGACGGCGTAGACGAAGAGGAGGTTGAAGAAGTTCGCGAGCGGGTTGTCGTCGGCGGTGATGATGAGCCAAGAGTAGCCGATCGTGAAGAGGGGGATGAGCGATATGACGAGCATGACCGGGAAGATCTTCATCGTGTCCCGGCAGATCGAGAAGAGGAGGGGTACGGTCGCGACGGCGCAGACGAGCGTGAAGAGCTTGAAGGCGAGGAGGAAGTCCCACGGCCCCCACAGGGCGCAGAGGCCGGCGACGGCGTACACCGCCGAGAACATCAGCAGGTGGAACTTCGTGAACCACCCCTTGATGACGATGCAGTTGAGAAACGTCATCCGCTCCCGGAGCGGGGCGAGGGACGAGGCCCAGTTGAGCGTGTCGCTGTCGACGCAGAAGTTGGAGAGGATGCCCCACGCGTAGACGGCGGCGACGAAGGCCGCCGCCGCGACGAGGGCGAGGATGCGGGCGGGGCGGGGTCTAGAGGGCGGCATACGCGGTGACTATAGCACATTTCGCCTGGGGCGCGAATCGGGTATAATATCGCCGCACCCCATGAAACGCGCGCTCGAATGGAGCGGCCTCGCCGCCGCGCTCGCCCTCGCAGCGATGCTGCGCATCACGCCGCCAGGCGTCCTCGCCGACCTCGCCATCGTCCCGGATTGCGGCCAATACACCATAGGGGGATGGAACCTCGCGCACGGCAAGGGGCCCTGGATCTACATCAACGACCTGAAGCTGCCCCTACAGTACCCGTGCGGCTTCCCGCTGATACTCGCCGCCTTCTACGCAGCGACCGGGGCGGCGTTGCACCAGGCGGTCTGGGTCGTCCTTTTCTTCTCGCTTCTTTCCATCCTCCTATCCTGCCTGTTCGCGCGTTCGGTCTACGGGGGGAAGATAGGGCTTCTGGCGGCGCTCCTCCTCGCCGCCGCCCCATCCTCTGTCGGCTACAGCAAGGTCCTGATCAGCGACATGGCCTCCAACGCGTTCATCGTGGCGGGTCTCTGGGCCGCGTGGGGCGCGGCGCTGAGCAGGGAACCGCGCGGGTGGACGTGGGCGGCCGCGGGGGCGCTATGCGGTTTCGCCGCCACCGTGCATATGC